>JALYOB010000715.1 GCA_030857085.1 Acidobacteriota bacterium
GGCTGCCGCTATCGGACGCCCTTCCGTTATGACGAGGAGGTGGTGATTCGCACGTCGGTCGCCAATGCGGCGAGCCGCGGAATCCGCTTCGCGTACGACCTCTGCGATGCCGCGGGCGAGGTGCGCGCGAGCGGATTCACGTCACATGTGTGGGTCGATCGGGAGACGAGGAAGCCGGTGCGGGGTGATGAGGAAGTGGTGCGCGCGCTGGCGCCGTTTGGAGTGGGGCGACGCGAGTCGCCGCTTTGACTCAATGCGGCAGTGAAAGCGGCGACGGGCGTCGCCGCAACGGGCAACCGGCAACAGGTCAACCGCGCGCAACGCCACGCGCGTATGATTCCCCCGCCCATGCGCCGCGTCCTGCTCGTCGCGTTCGTCCTCTTCGCCGCCCTTGGCGCGCGTGCAGCGAACGTCACGCTCGTCGCGCCGCAGAACGGTGCGGTGCTTCGCGGCGGCACGACGGCCACCGTCGAATGGTCTGCTCCGCTCGAGCTTCCCGAGGAGGCGAACGAGTGGGAGGCGTTTCTCTCGGCTGATGACGGCGCGTACTACGCGTACCGCATCACGCCGCATCTCTCGCTCGACCATCGCCGCTTCACCTTCGAAGTGCCGAATGTCGATGCGCGACGCGCGCGACTGCTGCTGCGCGTCGGCGACGAGCGGCGCGAGACGGAGATCGACATTCCGGTCTCGTTCGCAATCGAGCGCGACGCAACGCTTGCCGCTGCGGATGTTCCGGCCAGCATTGCCGATCATGAGCGCGGCGAGCCCGCGCGTCCGGGTGAGCCGGGCGTCATTGAATGGATCGACGGCGATCGTGACGGCGGACATCTCCAGCCGCGCAATGCGCGCACGCCGCACGCGCTCAATGCCGCGGCGCACATCGTCGAAGAGCCGGAATCGGTTGCGGTTGCGGCGAGCAGCGCCATCTCGCTCGCGGCGCCGCAGCGCGCTTTTGCCTTCATGGCAGACGCGCGGCGCACGTCCAGTCCGCGCGTCGTCTCGCGTTCGCGCGCGGGGCGCGAAGTTCTCCTCGTCGGCCGCCGCCTGAACGTTTAGACGCTCGTTCGCGCCGCGCCCGACACAGCTTCCACGACGCACAGGAGAACTGTCATGCGACGAACGTTCGCATTTGTATTGCTGCTTTTCTGCGCGGCTGCTCTCGTCGCGCAGACGACCGACACCGCCTCGATCCGCGGCACCATCACCGACCCGAACGGCGCGCCGCTTCCCGGCGTGACCGCCACGCTCGAGAACACGCGCGGCACGAGCCGCACCGCAGTCACGAACACGGCAGGGGAGTACCTCTTCGGAACGATCCCCGCGAGCGGCACGTACCGCCTTCGCTTCACTCTCAGCGGCTTCGCCGAGTCGACGCACGGACCGTTCGTTCTTCGCGCGGGCGAGACCGCGACCATCAACGCGCGCCTCGCCGCGCAGGCACTCACCGAAGCGGTGACGGTCATCGGCACGACCGAACACGTGCGCGGCGACTCGCCCGAGCTCGGCGTGCGGCTCGACGAAACCGCGATCGCGAACACGCCCATCCCCGGACGCAAACTCACCACGCTGCCGTTGCTCAACTCCGCGGTGCGCCCCGCGCGCGGCACGGGCGATCTCTTTCTCAACAACACTCTCTTCGTCGTGAACGGCGGGGGACGCCGCCAGACGAACTACACGATTGACGGCAGCACCGCGAATGACGCGTGGGGCCGGCAGACGATCTTCACGAATGTTCCACTGTCGGCCGTGCACGAGCTGACCGTGCTCACGAATCCGTTCAGCGCCGAATACGGCCACACCACCGGCAGCGTGGTGAACGTGATCACGCGCGCCGGCACGAACGAACTGCACGGCGATGCAATCGTCCTCTATCGCCCCGGTTCACTGCAGGCGAACGCACCCGTCACGAACCTCGATGCGGAAGATGAGCTGAAGCAATTCAGCGCAACGTTGGGCGGTCCGATCGTGCGCGATCGCACGCATTTCCTCGCCGCATTCGAAGCGAGCGATCAGGATCGGGGGTCGATCATCACCTCCGCCCTCGCGCCCGGCGTCTACACGGGGGAGTACCGCCAGATGCTGGCGATGCTCCGTTTCGACCACGAGCTCGCAGCGTCGAATCACCTCACCGCACGCGCGAATCTCGACCGCTTCCGCGATACGAATCCAGCCGACGTGGTGGGCGGCGTGACGCTGCCGAGTGCCGGCCGCACGTTCCGCCGCGAAACGTCGTCGCTGCAACTCACCGACACGATGCTGCTCACGTCGACGCTCTTCAATGAGGCGCGCATCATCGGGCAGTGGGGCTCGCCGATTACGCAGTTCGAGCCGCACGAAGCATCGACGCAGTTCGTGCGCCCCGGCGTCTCGACGGAAGGGGAGTCGCGTTCCGCGCGGCTCACCAATCGTCAGTATCAACTCGCCGATACGATCAGCTGGACGATCGGCGCGCACAGCATTCGCGCAGGCGGCGACTATCTCCGCTCGCGCTCCGGCGGCAACGGCCAGGAGTTCGGCGCGCCCTTTGTTCTGGGCCAGTTC
>JALYOB010000261.1:0-3830 GCA_030857085.1 Acidobacteriota bacterium
GCGCAACCGCAACGCGCTTCGGCGCCGCGGGCGTGCAGGCAAAGAGAACGAAGAGAAAAAGGGGAGAAAAGCGCCGCGTCATTCTCACTTTTTCAGGCTGGCCAGCACGCGATCGCGGATCTCTTTCGCCTTCGCCATCGTCTCGGCTTCGTTCACCGTCAGCACTTCGCCGCGGCGCATCAGGATCTTGCCGTCGACGATGGTCGTCGTGACGGAGTTTCCCGAGGCGGCGTAGACGATCGCCGATTCGACCGAATACACAGGCTGCACTTTCGGCTGCTGCAGATCGATGATCACCACGTCCGCGCGCTTGCCGCGTTCGAGCGTGCCGATGCGATCGGCGAGTCCGAGGACCTGCGCGCCGCCGATCGTCGCGAGGCGGAGCACTTCGCGCGCGCTGATCGCCTTCGGATCGAGCTTCGCGATCTTCTGCAATCGCGCGGCGCTGGCCATCTCTTCGAGCATGTCGAGATTGTTGTTCGATCCCGCGGGACCATCCGTGCCGAGGCCCACTTCCACGCCGGCGCGGATCATGTCGACGACCGGCGCGATGCCGGAGGCGAGCATCTGATTCGATTCGGGACAATGGACGACGCCGGTCTTGCGCTGCGCGAACGTGCGCAGTTCATCAGCGGTCAGCCACACACCATGCGCGGCCACGACGTCGTCGCCGAGGAAGCCGATCGACTCGAGGTACGCGCCGGGCGTCATGTTGTTCTGCTTTTCGGCGACCTGCTGCAGCTCGTTCTTCGTCTCCGAAACGTGAATGAGGATCGGCAGACCGAGCTCGGTTGCGAGCGCGCGTACCTGCTGCAGATGTTCGCGCGAGACGGTGTAGGGCGCATGCGGCGCGAGCGCCGGCGTGATGAGCGAGTCGCCTTTCCAGCGGCGCCCGTACTCGCGCATGTACGCGATCGCCTCGTCCCACGTTTTGTTGTCGGCGACGGGGAAGTCGATCAGCGTTTCGCCGAGGACGCCGCGCAGGCCGGCGGCTTTCGTTTCGCGCGCGATGTCCGACTCGAAGTAGTACATGTCGGCGAACGTGGTCGTGCCGGAGCGGATCATCTCCGCTGCCGCGAGCCGCGTCCCCCACTTCACGAACTCCGCACTCACGTTCTTCGCCTCGGCGGGGAAGATGAAGTTCGTCAGCCAGTCCATCAGATCGCGGTCGTCGGCGATGCCGCGGAAGAGCGTCATCGGCACGTGCGTGTGCGCGTTGACGAAGCCGGGAACGATGGCGTGGCCGCCCGCGCGAATGACGGTTTTCGCGTTGTAGTTGCGATCGATCTCAGAGGACGGTCCGACCGCGATGATCTCGCCGTTGCGGATGACCACTGATCCACGCTCGATGTTTGGCCCGGCCATGGTGACGACGGTGCCGCCGGTGATGAGGATGTCGGCGCGCTCGGCGGCGCGTGCGGCGGCGGGAATGACGAGGGTGAGCGCGATGAGGACGAGACGTCGCAACATGGCCGCGAACTATAATTGAGTCATGCCTCGCCTGCAGGAACGCGCGACGTACGAGGACCTGCTGAAGGTTCCGGAGAACATGATCGCGGAGCTGATCGATGGGGAGGTGTTTGCGTCGCCGCGGCCGTCGGGCCCGCACACGAATGCCGCGTCCGTGCTGGTCATGCTGATCGGCAGTGCGTATCAGATTGGCACGGGCGGGCCGGGCGGATGGTGGATTCAGGTCGAGCCGGAGGTGCATCTCGGCCGCGACGTGCTCGTGCCGGACATTGCCGGCTGGCGGCGCGTGCGCATGCCGGAGGTTCCGCGCAATCACGTCTACTCAGTGCGTCCCGACTGGACGTGCGAGGTGCTCTCCCATTCGACCGCTCGCGTCGATCGTGAGAAGAAGCTGCCGATCTATGCGCAGCATGGCGTCGCGCATGCGTGGCTCGTCGACGTCGACCAGCAGATGCTCGAGGTGAAGCGGCTCGTCGAAGGCCGATGGACGGACGCAGGGCGGTTCGGCGGCGGCGAGATCATTCGCGCCGAGCCTTTCGAGGCGATTGAGATCGACATGAAGCTCGTCTGGGGTCCGCCTCCCGCATAACCATTCTCCTCGCCCCGTCCCCGGCAGATTTTTCGTACGCCTGGTGTGGTCGCACGGAATCTGCAACACAATTGATGCGGATGTGTGGCATTGCGGGAGTGTGGTCCTTCGGCGGCGGCGCGGCGGAGTCGCTGCGCGAGCGGGCCTCGTCGATGTCGGGAGCGCTGCGGCATCGCGGCCCCGATGACGACGGCATCTGGTGCGACGCCGATGCAGGCGTCGCCCTCGGCTTTCGCCGCCTCTCGATCATCGACCTCTCCGACGCCGGCGCGCAGCCGATGACCTCCGCGAGCGGCCGCTACGTGATCGTCTTCAATGGCGAGATCTACAACTATCGCCGTCTCGCCGCGGAGCTCGGCCCGATCGCCTTGCGCGGCCACTCCGACACCGAGGTGCTGCTCGCGTGCATCGAGCGATGGGGACTCGAGAACGCGGTCACCCGCTTCATCGGCATGTTCGCGTTCGCGGTGTGGGATCGCGAACAGCGCACGGTCACGCTCGCGCGCGATCGCATGGGCATCAAGCCGCTCTATTACCACCTGACCGCGCAAAGCCTCTCGTTCGCCTCCGAGCTCAAGGCATTACCGTGCGGCGACATCGATCGTGACGCGCTCGCGCTCTACGCGCGCTACGGCTACATCCCGGCGCCACTGTCGATCTTTCGCGGCACGATGAAGCTGCTGCCGGGGACGATGCTCACCATCGACGCCGGCGGCAACGCGAAAACGCATCACTACTGGGATGCCTCACGCGTCGCGGAGCACGCGGCACAGCATCCGTTTCAAGGCACATTCGATGACGCCGTCGATGCGGTCGATACGCTGCTCGGCGACGCGGTTCGTCTGCGCCTCATCGCGGACGTCCCGTTGGGCGTGTTCCTCTCCGGAGGCATCGACTCGCCGCTCATCGCTGCGATGATGAAGCGCGAAGCAGGCGATGTGGCGACGTTCACGATCGGCTTCGAAGGCACTACGCACGAAGCTCCAGCAGCCGCCGCGATCGCCCGTCATCTCGGCACGCGGCACACCGAAGAGATCATCAGCGGACGCGATGCTCTTGATGCGATTCCGCTCGTCGCGGCGATGTACGACGAGCCGTTCGGCGACTCGTCCGCGATCCCGACGTATCTCGTCTCGCGCCTGGCGCGGCAGCATGTGACCGTTGCTCTCTCCGGCGATGGCGGCGACGAATTGTTCGGCGGCTATCACCGCTACTTCCTCGGCCAGCGTCTCGATCGGCACGTCGCCAGCGTTCCGCGCCCGTTGCGCCGTTCAGTCGGACGCGCGCTTCACGCCGCGCGCCGCGTCGCACGCCAATCGAATTTTCGAGATCGTGTGCACGGATTCGCCGAGGCACTCGTGCTGGATGATCCGATGGCGCGGTTCGATCGCGAGGTTGCGTCGGGACTGCTCGCGGTGCGCGGCGCGGGAGCGGCGGTCATTCCGCTCACGGATCGCGCGCGCTGGCCGCGCATGCAGACACCGACCGATCTGATGATGTACCTCGACGCGATCAGCTTCCTCTCCGACGACATCCTCGCGAAAGTCGATCGCGCGAGCATGGCCGTCAGTCTCGAAGCGCGCGAGCCGCTGCTCGATCATCGTCTCGTCGAGCTCGCGTGGTCCTTGCCGCTGTCGATGAAAACGACCGAGTTGCAGGGCAAACAGCTGCTGCGGCGTTTGCTGCGCAAATACATCCCGGCGGAGCTGGTCGATCAGGAGAAGAGCGGCTTTGCATTGCCGATCGGCGAGTGGCTGCGGGGGCCGCTGCG
>JALYOB010000261.1:3840-6637 GCA_030857085.1 Acidobacteriota bacterium
CGTCGATGGTGGATGCGAATCGCATCGCGCGTGACGGCTGGTTCGACGCGAAGAGCGTGAAACATGTGTGGAACGACGGTCCGGTGCGCGGAGCGGAGCCGGTGTTGTGGCGGTTGCTGATGTTCCAGCAGTGGCTGGATCGTCCACTACAATCGCCCGCACCATGACCCTCGACGAACAACTGGCGTACCTCGCCAAAGGTACGGTCGATCTCATCGAGCGCGCCGATCTGAAGTCGAAAATCGCGCGCGGCAAGCCGCTCACCGTCAAAGTCGGTTTCGATCCCACCGCCCCCGACATTCACCTCGGCCACACGGTCGTGATCCGCAAGATGCGCCACTTTCAGCAGATGGGGCATCACGTCATTTTTCTGATCGGCGACTTCACCGGCATGATCGGCGATCCCACCGGCAAGAAGGCCACGCGGCCCGCGCTGACGAAAGAGGAAGTGCTCGCGAATGCGGAGACGTATCAGCGCCAGGTCTACAAGATCCTCGATCGCGAGAAGACGGAGATCCGCTTCAACTCCGAGTGGCTCGGCGCGATGGGCGCGGAAGGGATGATCCGTCTCGCGGGCAAGTACACGCTCGCGCGTGTGCTCGAACGCGATGACTTTCGGAAGCGTTTCGATGCGCGGCAGCCGATCGCGCTCCACGAGCTGCTCTACCCGCTCTCGCAGGGCTATGACTCGGTTGCACTGAAAGCGGACGTGGAGATGGGCGGCACCGATCAGCTGTTCAATCTCCTCGTCGGTCGCGATCTCATGCGCGAGTACGGACTCGAACCGCAGGTCGTGATCACGATGCCGCTGCTCGAAGGGCTCGACGGCGTCGAGAAGATGTCGAAGTCGCTCGGCAACTACATCGGCATCGACGAAGAGCCGTCGCAGATCTTCGGCAAGATCATGTCGATCTCCGACTCGCTGATGTGGAAGTACTACGTGCTCTGCACCGATCTCGCGCCGGCGGACGTCGAGCAGTTGCGCGGCCGCGTCGAGTCGGGCGAGCTGCATCCGATGGAAGCGAAGCGTTCGCTCGCGAAGTCGATCATCAAAGACTTTCACAATGACGAAGCGGCAGAAGCGGCCGAGGCGGAGTTTCGCCGCGTGTTCAGCGAGCGCCAGGCGCCGACCGACATCGAGGAAGTGACGCTCGAAGCGAGCAATGAACCGCTGCTCGTAAGCAAGATCGTGACGCTGGCGAAGCTCGCGGAAAGCAACAAAGACGCGCAGCGCCTGATCGCGCAGGGCGGCGTGCTGGTCGACGACGTGAAGGCCGACTCGCCGCGGCAGACGCTCGAGGCGACTGCGGGGAAGACGTATCTGGTGAAGGTGGGCAAGAGAAGGTTCGCGCGGATTTCGTTTGCGTGAATAGTTCCTCGGAGTTCCTCGGTTCCTCGGAGTTCCTCGGAGTAGTTCGAACCACTCCGAGGAACCCGAGGAACTCCGAGGAACCCGAGGAACTCCGAGGTACCGAGGTACTTACCGGATTCGCACCGGAATGGTGAAGATCGACGATGACGCGCCGCTCTTCACGCGGATGCGGATCTCGCCGGTCGTGCCCTTCACATCACCGGCCGCGGCGACGCGCACGGTGCCTTCGCTGTCGAGCAGCGCGGTTTCGGTGGGCGACGAGACGATCTCGTATTCGACTGCTTCGCCGAACTCGCCGGTGGCGATGACGCGGAAGTAGTTCGGGAAGAGCGAGGAGAAGACGTCGATCGGTGCATCGAGCACGCCGTCGCCGTTCGCGTCCGCAACGTCGACCGTGCCGTTTTCATCGAGGTCGACCCCGGCGAAGTTGATGGCGATGTCCTGGGTGCGAATGCCCGGGACGAAGCTCGGATCGCCGGTCGGATTCACGACGCTGCCGTAGAAGATCGCACGGCCGGTGAGCACGCGCGCCTGCACGACGTCGTTGTTCTGCGCGGTGCTGCCGAGGAGGGATTCGATGCCGCTGTTGTACTGCGTGTGCTGGCCGGCGGCGTAGGAAGCCTCCTTCGTCGCGGCGATCGTGCCGTTCGCGCGCACCACTTCCCAGCGCACGGTTGAAGCATCGACCGCGTACACGCCGAAGTTGAAGCGGCTGCCCTGCGCGTTCGACGGTCCGTTGAGCGCATTCACTTCGCTCGCGCTGCTCGCGCTTGCGGCGTCGACGGCCGGGATGTCCTGGCCGAACTCGGTGCCGGCGGAGCGATTCGAGGTGCGCGAGGTGATCGCGAGCGTCTTTGCATCGCGATCGGCGACGTTGATGACGAGCGCGCCGGCGCCGCTGGTGACGCCGAACTTCGTGCGCACGACGTCTTCGATCGAGAGGGTCTGGCGCGTGGCGAGCGTGATCTCGACCGGACCGGCGACCGACGTTCCCTGATGGAACGTGAGCGAGAGGGTGATGGGGCGGGGGGCGGCGGTGTGGAGCGTGAGCTCGCTCTGCCACTGGCTGTTGTTCGCGCCGGGGCCGGTGCCCGCGGCAGGGATGACGAGCGTTGCTGCATGCGCCGCGAGCGGCATTGCGGCGATGGCCGCGGCGGTGAGGTACTGACGAAACTTCATGGGAACTGCCTCCTTTTTGACGACTGCGTTTGTTGTCGTTGGTACGGAGGCTTGCCGCGAATTGTCTATGCTTTCAAAGCATCGAAATTGTGCACGGAAAACAGTGACAGCACGCGCCGATTGATACGCGGCGCGTGGGCGGAACGTCTACCAGAGGCCTCCGGCGGCCGGGGCCGCGGGCCCCGGACCCCATCTGCAGGCCAAGCCTCCGCGACACTCGTGCGAATACAACGAACTGTGTCGCGG
>JALYOB010000716.1 GCA_030857085.1 Acidobacteriota bacterium
GGGGCAGGCGATCTCGCTCGTCGAAGCGCATGATCCGCGGGCGACGCGGCTGCTTGCGGAGCTTTATGCGTCGACCGGACGGGCGCGCATCATCGGCGTCACCGGCTCGCCCGGCGCGGGCAAGTCGACGCTCGTCGCGGCGATGGCGAAGCACTATCGCGCGCAGGGAAAACGGGTCGGCATCATTGCGGTCGATCCGACCTCGCCGTTCACCGGCGGCGCGATCCTCGGCGATCGCATTCGCATGGCCGAGCTCTACACCGATCGCGGCGTCTTCATTCGCTCCATGGCAACACGCGGCTTCCTCGGCGGCCTCGCGAAAGCGACGAACGATGTAGTCGACGTGCTCGATGCGGCAGGGTTCGACGTGGTGCTCGTCGAGACCGTGGGCGTGGGGCAGGACGAAGTGGAAGTCGTGCGCACCGTGCAGACCAACCTGGTCGTGCTCGTGCCCGGAATGGGCGATGACATTCAGGCCATCAAAGCGGGGATCATGGAGATCGGCGACGTCTTCGTCGTCAACAAAGCCGATCGTCCCGGCGCGGACAAGACCGTGACCGAAGTGACCATGATGATGTCGCTGGTCGAGGAGCATGGCGACTGGGTGCCGCCCATCGTCAAGACCGTTGCCTCGAAGAACCAGGGCATCGGCGATCTCGACGACGCGATTCTCAAGCACTTCCACTACCTCGAGTCGTCCGGCGAGCTCGATCGCCGCAATCGCGACCGCGTGCGCATCCGCATCGAAACGCAGCTCAAAGAGTCGTTCCTCGATCGCCTCATCGGCGGCACGATCGGCCGCGAAGAATACGAGTCGCTGCTCGAAGACGTGCTGCGCAAACGCAACAATCCGCACGATGCGGCCGAGGGTGTGCTGGGGCGCGTGCGGTTCTGAAACCGTGGCGCGTGGCCGAAGCTGACAAACGGCGCGCGATTGCATCCGCTAAAATCGCGCTCCCTATGCGTAAGCTCATCGTCCTTTTCTCATTCCTCATCGTCTCCTCGTCTCTGTTCGCAGCGGATGCGGTTCCGCTCTCCACCAGCATCAAATTCGACGCGCAGCCGAAGCTGCGCAGCGAGCCGATCACGCTCGTGTTCAGTTCCGACCTCTCGCGTCTGACGATCGACAAAAGAATGCGCCTGATGCGGCTCGAGTTTCCGCTCGGCAATGCGGTCGCGGCGAATACCGAAGCGGCGCTGCGCAGCGCGTTTCAGAAAGTGAAGCTCGCGCGTTCTCTCGACGAAGTGGAGACGAATCTCTCGCTCGAAGCGAAGTCGCTCGAAGTGAATCCGAAGATGCCGATGACGACGTTCGGCACGTTCACCTCGAAGGTCAAATACACGTTCGTCCTGCGCGACAAAAAAGCGAAGAGCGAGCGTGAGATCACGGTCGAAGGCGACGGCGGCAACAAGAAGAATGCGGGGCGCGTGATCTGGGAGTCGGGCTGGAAGTGGACCGAGGCGCAGCAGCTCGCGAAAGCGACCGATCTGGCGACCGTGGAAGCGCTCGATCAACTCATCGTGGAATTGCTCAGGGAGCTCACGAAGTAGCTACAATCCGCACCCCATGAAGAAGACCACCACCAACGAACCGATGGCCCTTTCCGACAGCGAAGAAGGAGAGATCCTCGCGCGGCTTTCCGACCGCGTGGAGAAGGCCGTGACCACGATCCAGGAACTGCGCCGCGAGCGCGACACACTTCGTCAACGTGTTGACGAGTTGGAAGCGCGCGTGCGCGACGGCGAAGACGCCTCGAGCCGCCTGACGACGCTCGAAGAAGAACACGACCGCTTTCAGAAAGAACGGGGCGAGGTGCGCAACCGCATCGAGAGCATTCTCGCGAGCCTCGAGCAGCTGGAGGGGTAACGAACGCGCGGGGAGCGGCGAGCTTCGGCGCGCCGCTCCACACCCGTCAGCTGCTCCCATCGTTCCCGGACAAACAAATTCAACCGCGATCGCTTGACGAAGCCGCGCGGCGGACTTACGTTTTGACGTATCTATTTAACAAATGGAGGCGTCACATGAAACGTGGATGGCTGTTCGTCGTCGTACTGCTTTCGCTGATGGTTTCCTTCGCAATGACCGCGCAGACGCGGGAACGTGCCGCCGGCAGAACGCCGCAGCCGGTCACGCTCATCGCGCCCCCGGACGTCGTCGCAGCGTACGACGCGCTGTCGGCACTCGCACCGGCGCAGCGCAAGGCGCTGTATTCGGGCCTCACGACCGAAGTCCGCGCGGGCCTCTGGAAGCTGCAGCACCAGATGTATCTCGCCGATCATCCGGAGCTCAGCACCGAGCAGCGTGCGGTGCTGAACGGCGTCATCCGGCAGCTCACGCCGCAGGTCTACCTCCCGCCATCCCTCGGCGGCGCGCTCTCGGCCGATCGCGCGGAGCTGGAGCGGCTGCATCAACAGGCCGCCGAGATCTTCTCGCCCGACGAGATGAACGGCATCTTCTTCCAGCTCGGCGGCGATCGCGGTGCGCGTCACAACTGGCAGCTCGCCACCGAAGCGGCATGCGACTGTTCCAGCAACGACGAG
>JALYOB010000717.1 GCA_030857085.1 Acidobacteriota bacterium
GTATGGAGGAAGCGGTGGCGGATGCATTTCGGGGGCGGCCGCATCTGGTCGATGACGCGCCGGGGTTCCTCCGCATGGACGTCCTCTCCCCTTCCGAAGATCAGGCGGAGTTCTGGCTCGTCACCTACTGGTCGGATGAAGAGAGCTTTCGCACGTGGCATCGCAGCCACGAGTTTCGCGAGTCGCACTCCTACATCCCGAAAGGACTGAAGCTCGACGCCTCGATGACCGAGTTGCGCAGCTTCCGGTACGTCTCCTCATGAGCGACGCCGCGGCTCTGCGCGCGCAGTTGGAGCCGATGGCCTCCGCAATCACCGATCGCCATTTCGCCGCGCATCCGGAACTGCTCGAGCGCTATCCCGCCATCGGCCGTCAGCGCTGCCTCGAAGACGCCCGCTTTCATCTGCAATACCTCGCCATCGCCATCGAAGCCGACAGTCCGACGATGTTTCTCGATTACGCCGGCTGGACGAAAGTCGTGCTCGCGCAGCGCAACATTCCGGTTGAAGATCTGGTCGAGAATCTCCGCATCCTCTCCAGCGTCGTCCGCGAAGCTCTCGGCGACACGCTCGCGCAGGCACACGACTATCTCGATGCCGCCATCGAGCAGCTTCCTTCAATGACGGACGAGGTGCCGTCGTTTCTCGATCCGCGCGAGCCGCTCTGGTCGATCGCTTCCGCGTATCTCAATGCGTTACTCCGCTGCAGCCGGGCCGATGCGACAGCCGTCATTACCGATGCTCTCGACAACGGCGCGTCGTTGCGCGACATCTACCGGCAGGTCTTCGAGCCCGCACAACAGGAAATCGGGCGCCTCTGGCAGCTCAATCAGATCAGCGTCGCCCAGGAGCATTACTGCACCGCGACCACGCAGCACATCATGACGCAGCTCTATGGCCGCATCTTCGGCGGCGAGAAGCGTGCGTCGCGCGCGGTGGCGATGTGCGTCGGCGGCGAGATGCACGAAGTGGGATTGCGCATCATCACCGATCTCCTCGAGCTCGACGGCTGGTCGACCTGGTACCTCGGCGCAAGCGTACCGCCCGCCGCGGCCGTGCAGCTCTGCGTCGATCAACGCACGGATCTCCTCCTCGTTTCCGCGACGCTGCCGCCGCACATCGCGCAGGTCGCCGAAGTCATTCGCGTTTTCCGCGCGCGGCCCGAGCTCGCCCATGCGAAGGTGGTCGTCGGCGGCCGCGCGTTCCGCAACGCGCCGGAGATCTGGCGCTCGATCGGGGCCGACGGTTACGCTGAGAATGCCGATGACTGCATCGCTCTGGTCAACCGACTCGTCGACGCCGCCTGAAGGGCTCGCGCTCGTCTGCGATGCCGAAGGCGCCGTGCAACGCGTCGCGGCCACGCTCGAAGGCGCGCCCATCACCGAGTCGCTCGATACCTCGGTCGATCGGAGTTCGCGCGACGCCTGCGCCGTCTTCCTGCACAGCGTGAAACGCTCCGGCTTCGCCCGTTCGATGCCGCTGCGCATCGGCTCGCGCGACGTGCACTGCTTCGCCCTGCTGCAGGAGGCACAGATGACGGTCGTCGGCGTCATCGATCCTTCGATCGCAGGCGCGTTCGCAAAGTCGATCGAGAACTTCGACGCACTCGCCGACGAGATCCGCCGCACGCATTCGACCTATGTTCTGTACGAGGAGCTCGCGCATCTGAACAACGAGCTCGTGACGGCGCAACGCGAGCTTGCCCGCACGGTCGCAGAGCTCGAGCGCCTCAACAAGTTCAAGGACGAGCTCCTCGGCATGGCCGCACACGATCTGCGCAATCCCTTGAACGTGAATGCCGCCTTCATCACGTTTCTGATCGAAGACGGGGAGCACCTCAGCGACGACAATCACCTGCTCCTCGACCGCCTGCGCACGAACAGTCAATACATGCTGCGCCTGGTCGACAGCGTGCTCGATTTCTCCGCGATCAACGCCGGCCACGTGCGGCTGCAACTCGAGGAGTCGTCGATCGAGGATCTGGTGCGCGAGGTCGTCGAGACGATGCGCATCCTCGCCGACGCAAAGCAGGTGGAGTTGCGCCTGAGCGTCGAAGGCAAACTGCCGCAACTGAAACTCGATCGCGTGAAGATGAGTCAGGCCGTCCAGAACCTGATCTCGAACGCGGTGCAGTATTCACCCTCCGGCACCCGCATCGACGTCCGCCTCCGCGCCATCGACAGCGGCGTGGAGCTGGAAGTGGAAGACCGCGGCCCCGGCATCCCCGAGTCCGAACTGCCCGATCTCTTCAAGCCCTTCACGCGCCTTTCCACCGTGCGGCTGAGCAAGCAACGGAGCGTGGGACTGGGCCTGGCGATCACTCGCCGACTGGTGGAAGCGCACGGCGGCACGATCAGCGTCCGCAGCGAAGTCGGCCACGGCTCGACGTTCACCGTGCGGCTTTAGGAGTGCGGCGGCACGAGAGACGACCGGAGCGCCTCCGGCGGGCCGCCACGGGCGGCAGCGCTGGTTGGCCAAGCCGATCCGCACGCTGTACTCACTGACCGCGGCCATCGAGTACAGCGCGCGTACGGGCTTGGCC
>JALYOB010000262.1 GCA_030857085.1 Acidobacteriota bacterium
GCGCCGCGCCGTCGTCGTCGCGCGTTTTGATCACGGGCGAGAACGGCAGCGGAAAAGAGATCGTCGCGCGCACGCTGCATCGCATGTCGCTGCGCGCGGAGCAGCCGTTCATCGACGTCAACTGCGCGGCGATCCCCGAGGAGCTGATCGAATCGGAGTTGTTCGGTCATCGAAAGGGGGCGTTCACCGGCGCAATCGATGACCGCAAAGGAAAGTTCGAGCTTGCCGACAACGGGACGCTCTTCCTCGACGAAATCGGCGACATGAGCCTCAAGACGCAGGCGAAAGTGCTGCGCGTGTTGCAGGAGCAGACGTTCCAGCGCGTCGGCGGACAGCAGACCATCAAGGTCGACGTGCGCGTCCTTGCCGCGACGAACAAATCGCTCGAAGATGAGATCGCGAACGGCAGCTTCCGCAGCGACCTCTATTACCGCCTCAACGTCATTCCGATCGAAGTGCCGCCGCTGCGCGCGCGCGGCAATGACATCGTGCTGCTCGCCGAACACTTTCTGCGCCGCTTCGCTGCGGAAACGGGTCAGCCGAAAAAGAAGCTCTCGGCCGGCGGCGCGGCGAAACTGCGCGCGTATCACTGGCCGGGAAACGTCCGCGAGCTGCGCAACGTGATCGAGCGGCTGGCGATCCTTCTCCCCGGCGAGACGATCGAAGCGGAAGACGTGCAGCTCGGCGCGCGTGCCGAGGCGGCGCCGCAGATTCCGTCGAACCTGCCGCTCAAGGATGCGCGCGACGAATTCGAAAAGCAGTACATCCTCGCGCGGCTTCGCGAGCTCGCCGGAAACGTCAGCCGGACTGCCGATGCGCTGGGGGTCGAGCGCAGCAATCTGTACCGCAAACTGCACGCGTACGGCATTCGTGTGGAACGTCCGTGAAACGCGGAATAGGATCGTGGTCCGTCCCGTTAGTTGCGGTGCTTGACAGGTCAGGAGGCGGCCGCTAAAGTTCGCCGTCGCCGCAGTCAGGCAGCAGTAAAAGCGCGGGAATAACTCAGTTGGTAGAGTGCAACCTTGCCAAGGTTGATGTCGCGGGTTCGAGTCCCGTTTCCCGCTCCAAACGACAATGATCGAAGGGCCGCTGACCAGCGGCCCTTTTCGTTTGCTGCACGCGTTCGCAACAGTCCCGTTGCAACTGCCCGTACCTTCCGGCCGCTCCCGAACGTATTCCTGGGGAAAAGGAGCTGCACTCTCATGTCCCTGTTCCAGACCATTGCCCTCTTGATCGCGTTTTCCTGCTCGTTCACCGCCGGACTCTGGAGCGAGCTCGCGCCTCCCGCCGCAACGCAGCAGACGAAGGTCGTCACCGCCACCGCGCAGCCGTGTCCGTATGCGAAGGCCGCCGCGCCGCGCCGCGCGTGAGCGGCTACAGCTTCTGCCCGAGCACTTCTTCGAGCCGGCCGCGATACGACGGGCCGAGCGGCACGCTCTCGCCGGTCGAGAGCACGATCGACGGCGTCCCGTCGGCGGAGGTGATCAGCTTCCGCACGCGCTCCAGATTCACGATCGCCGAGCGATGGACGCGGATGAACATCGAAGGATCGAGCGACTCTTCGATGCTCTGCATCGACTCCCGCATCAGGTAAGACCCCTCGCCCGAATGCAGCCGCGCGTAGTTCCCCTCGGCTGAGATCCAGTCGATCTGCGAGGCCTTCACGAACACGATCTCGCCGCGCGTGCGGACCGCGAATCGCTCGCGTCGATTCGTTGCGCGCTTGACGGTGGCGCGGCCGCCGGCAATGAAGCGGCGCGCCCGCTCGACTGCACGCGAAACGCGCTCGCCGTCGAGCGGCTTGACGAGGTAATCCGCCGCGCTGACTTCGAACGCATCGAGCGCGTACTCGGGATGCGCGGTCGTGAAGATCACCACCGGCCGCTGCGCCGGATCGAGCGTGCGCAGGAGTTCCAGCCCGTTTTCCTGCGGCATGTGAATGTCGAGAAAGACGACGTCGGGACGCAGCACGCCGACCAGCTCCGCCGCCGCGCGCGCATTCTCCGCCTCGCCGACCACCGCCAGATCACGCTCGGATGCGAGTAGAGTCCTGAGGCGCGCTCGTGCGAGCGGCTCGTCCTCGACGATGAGCGCGCGCAGGCTCATCCCGCCTCCTCGATCGCAACCGTCATCCGGAGCTCGGTCACGATCGCGTCTCCTTCGACGCGGCAGCCGACGAACGCCGCCCCTGCATACGCTTCTTCGAGATGCGCGCGCGTTTGTTCGACTTCGTGGGGCAGCGGGGGACGGTGGGGGCGTTCATTGCGAACCTCGAATCGCAGAATACCCCGCCCGCCACGGCCGTGGATCTCCAGATGCCGCGCTGCGCTGTCACCATCGCGAAACATTGCAGCTTCGACGAGCGCATGGAGCACGAGCGGCGGCACGCGCACGTGGAGCAGCTCTTCGTCGACGTCGAGCCGGCTGGTGAATGCGCCGTCGGTCCGCGTCTTCTCGATCTCGAAGTACCGGTCGAGCAGCTCGAGCTCCTCGGCCAGCAGGACCGTCGATCGCTTGCCGAAGTCGAGCATCGCGCGCAACAGGTCGCCGAGCGCGACGAGCATCCGGTCGGCGACATTCGGCTCGTTGACGCGTGCGCGGATGGCGTCGAGGATCGAGAACATGAGCCGCGGCTGCATCGACGAGCGAAGGCGTTGCAGTTCCGCGTTCGCCACTTCGGTCTTGAGCGCGAGCGCGTGACGTTCGCGCTCCGCCGCCGCACGGCGGGCGAGGATGAGGTTCGTCACCCCGACGATCACCAGAATGAGAAAGACGTTGCGGTAGAAGCGGACGTAGATCGACAACATCATGAACGCGACCGACGGCGTTTTTCCTTCGGCGAGATCGCTGACGATGCCGCCCGATGCGGCGCGGAGGAGCGCGATGACGGGGGTGAAGGCGAGAAGCGCGACGATGCTGCGCATGCGGTGCGGCGCGCGCAGCGGAAAGCGCTCGGCGAAGGCGACGATGGGCGGGGTGAACGCGGCCCAGAGCAGACTGGAGGAGAGCTGGTAACAGAGCACTTCCAGCCACGGCATCATGCTTCCGGAGGCGACGACGCGGCGATACGTTTCGCTGGAGTTGAAGAAGGCGAACGCGATCCAGATGGCGAGATTGGCGAGCGTGAATCGAACCAGAGCGCGCGTTCGCTCGCGCGTCATGCCGCCACCTTCCGCAGCGGAATGCGGATCTCGGCGATGAAGCTGCCGTCACGCCGCAGGTAGCGCAGCGACTGGCGCTCACCGTAGATCGAGGCGAGGCGGGCCACGGCGTTCGGGACGCCGACGCTGTTGCGGCCGAAGATTTTCTCGGGATCAGAGCCGGGGCCATCGTCACGCACTTCGAGCCGCAGCCAGTCGCATGCGAGTCCGCGCTCGCGATCGACGACGATCTCCACGCTTCCTCCCTCGCGGCGACGGGTGATGCCGTGGATGATCGCGTTCTCGACCAGCGGCTGGAGGAGCAGCGGCGGAATGGCGGCGTTTTCGAGCTCCGCTTCCGCAACGTGAATGGCGGTTCGCAATTTGTCGCCGTAGCGCATCTTCTGGATGTCGAAGTAGCGGTCGACGAACGCCAGCTCGGCGGACAGCGGCACCTCGCGCTCCTGCTCCGACTCGACCGACGCGCGCAGCAGCTCCTTCAGTTTCCCGAGCATCTCTTCCGCGGCGGCGGGATCGTCGTGCAGCAGCGCGGCAACGGCATTGAGAGCGTTGAACAGAAAGTGCGGATGAAGGTCGGCGCTCAGCTGCCGCAGCCGCGCCGCAGCAAGCTCGGACTCCAGCCTCGCCTCGGCACGCCGGCGCGCGAGCTCTTCCTGTTCGAGCGCGAGAAAGTTCGCCACGCCGAGGATGAGGGCGTTGAAGAGAAGGTGCGTGTGCGAGAGCGAAAAGGCGAACTCCCAGAACGTCCGCGGGTCGAGCGCTTCCTCGCCGAGGAGCGACGGCATCGCCGTGTCGAGGCTGCCGAGGAGGAGGGCGAGAAAGAGGGCGAGAGGGAGGAGGCGCAGCGCGTTGCGCCAGCGCCGCGGGCCATACAGCGGAAGGCGCTCGCTGGCCATCAGCAGAACCGGCGTGACGAGCGCGCGCGCGAACATGCTCATCGCCATGACCATCAGCCGGTCGGAGAGCGAGTCGGGTTCGCCGCGCCCGATGGCGGCGGTGTGATGCTGCACGGCGAAGAAAACGCCCGCGAGCTGCCAGACGATCGTGATGACGAGAGCCGTGCGGACGAGCCGCCGTAAGTCGATGCGCTTCATCTCAGGCGCGCCACCGCCACGGCTGGTGCGCGTCGGCGACCGGCCGGAACGCGTCGGGATAGTGCGTGACGACGAAGCGGTAGCCGGTCCAGCGGATCGAGAGAATGTCGTAGCGCAGCTGCACGCCGGGATGGCGCGCCGCGTACTGATCGCCGAGGCGGATCATCCGCTCGCGTTTGGTGCGATCGACCGCTTCGTGACCTTCGCCCGCGGTCGTGGTCTGGCGCGTTTTCACTTCCGCGATCACGATCGTCGCGCCGCGGCGGACGACCAGATCGATCTCGCCGGCGGGAAGGCGCACGTTGCGCGCGAGAATCGAGTAGCCGCGCAACCGGTAGAACCATGCGGCGCGGCGCTCGCCCATGGCGCCGAGCTTCGCAATCGCGATCCTGCGGGCGCCGAACATCGCTATTTCCGATGGAAGTGGCGTTCGATGTCGAGATGCCGGATGTCGACGATGATCGGCCGTCCGTGCGGGCAGGCGAAGGGATTCGAGGAGTTCAGCAGCTCGGCCATGAGCCGCGCCATCTCGCCGCCGCCGAGCGGGCGATGCACTTTGATCGCGGCCTGACAGGCGAGCGAGGCGGCGATGCGCTCGCGGACGCGCGCCACGTGCGAGGACTTTTCTTCGAGCGACGCGTCGATGAGCTTGCGGAGGAACGTGTCGACGTCGTGGCGCAGGAGCTCGGGCGGAACGGCGGAGATGGCGAAGGCGTTGCCGGAGAAGCGCTCGACATCGAAGCCGAGCTCGCGCAGTTCGGGAAGATGCGATTCGAGCGCGGCGCATTCGGCGGCGCCGGCCTCGTAGAGGATCGGCGTGAGAAGTTGCTGCGAGACGGCGGCGCGCGCCTCGACGCGCTGGAGGTAGAGATCGTAGAGCACACGTTCGTGTGCGGCGTGCTGATCGACCAGGCGGAGGCCGCCCGGCGTGTCGGCGAGGATGTAGCTCATCCGGTACTGCCCGATGACGCGCCCCTGCAGATCGCCGAGCTGCGGCGCCGGCTCTTCTTCCGCCAGGGCCACGGCGCGCGCGTACTGCACGGCCGGCGCGTCGCGGATGACGGGCGGCTGCACGACCGACTCGCGCTGAAAAAGAGGGGTGAAGGAGGGAGTCCAGCGCGGGCCCGGCTCGTCGTAACGCTGAGGGGAGAAGAGCTGCTGCGGAGGATGCGAGGGGGTGGGCAGCGGCTCCGGTGTTTCGCGAATGAGCCCCGAGCCTTCTTCGGCCCCGCCCAGCGCGCGCTTGACTGCCTGCTCGACGGCGACGTGCACTTGCGACGAATCGCGGAAGCGCACTTCGGTCTTCGCGGGATGAACGTTGACGTCGACCATCTCCGGCGGAACGTCGAGAAACAGAACGATGGCCGGGTGGCCGTCAAAGTCGAAGGCGTCGCAGGCGCGATTGGCGGCGTGGGTGAGGACGCGGTCTTTGACCAGACGTCCGTTCACGAAAAAGAACTGATTGCGCTTCGAGCCGAAACGGAGGCGCTGGGTCACGTAGCCGCTGGCGCGGGTGAGGCCGATCTCCGCGTCAATGTCGGCGAGATGCTCGGAGGCTTCGCTGCCGACGATCTGGAGAACCCGCTCGCGTCCCGTGGCGGCGGGAGGGAGATCGAGCACGACGCGGCCGTTGTGCTCGATGCGAAAGGCGCGCGAGGGGAGCGGCAGGGCATACGAAGAGACGATGGTGACGATCGAGCGGAACTCGGCGTCCGCGCTGCGGAGGAACTTGCGGCGGGCGGGGACGTTCTCGAAGAGCTCGCGCACCGAGATGGTCGTGCCGCGGTCGCGCGCGGCGGGACGGATGCTGCGCCGGGAGGTGAGCGGATCGATCGAGAGCTCGACTGCCGCGCCGCTGTCGTCGGCGGCGCTGGTGAGGGTGAAGCGGGAGACCGACGCAATCGAGGGGAGCGCCTCGCCACGGAAGCCGAGCGTGCGGACGCGCGTCAGATCGTCAAAGTCGCGGATCTTGGAGGTCGCATGCCGCTCGATCGCGAGAAGGACGTCTTCCTCCGACATCCCGCAGCCGTTGTCGCGGATCTCGATGAGCTTCTTGCCGCCATGCTCGAGGAGGATGTCGATGGTGGTCGCCCCCGCATCGATCGCATTCTCGACCAGCTCCTTGACCACCGAAGCCGGCCGCTCCACCACCTCTCCCGCCGCGATCTGATTGACGAGATCGGAGGGGAGGACGTGGATGCGGGGCATGGCGGTCATTGTAAGGGAGTCGGGGGAAGTAGCGAGTGGCGAGTGGCGAGTTGGTTGGGAGTGGCGAGTGGCGAGTGGCGAGTTGCCAGGGCCGTGTCGCCTGGACGACAACGTTGACCAGTTGCCCGTTGCCAGTGAC
>JALYOB010000718.1 GCA_030857085.1 Acidobacteriota bacterium
CGTCACCATCGAGGACGACTCGGGTGAGCTGACCGTCCGCAACGTGAACGGCAACGTCGAGATCGAAGACGACTCGGGCGCGATCACCGTCGCACGCGTCGAAGGCTCGCTGCGCATCCGCGACGACGACTCCGGCTCGATCACGGTGCAGAACATCCGCCGCGACGTGACGATCGACGAAGACAGCTCCGGCTCGGTCGACGTGGCCGACATCGGCGGCAACTTCACCGTCGTGCGCAAGGGAAGCGGGAGCATCTCGCACGAGCGGGTGGCGGGACGGGTGTCGGTGCCGGCGAAGTTTTAGCTCGCCGCGGTCGGACGTGTTTCGCGCGCACGACATGCGGCGCGAGTGCGAATTGAAAATTGAAAATTGAAAATTGAAAAATCGGAGTAGCACGCGACGACATCGTTGCTGATCCGATCTTTCAATTTTCAATTTTCAATTTTCAATTCCGCGTTCAAGCCAGGCACCTTCACCCACGCGACACACGCCCACCACCACCCACCACCGCCTCCACCACCCGCCGCACATCCGCCGCGTTTTCGAAAAAGTGCGTCGGATTCTCCGCCTGCAGCAAATGCGCGGGCGTCTTGCCTGATGCCACGGCGATCGTCGTGGCGTCGTACGGCACGCCGCAGCGCACGTCATAAATCGAGTCGCCGATGATCACGACGTCGCTTCCTTTAAAGTGCATGTCGAGCCGCTCGGATGCGCGGCGCACCGCGAACGGCGGGAGCTGTGTGCGATCCGCCGAGTCGCTGCCGAATGCGCCGAACGGAAAGTAGTCGTTCAGCTGCGCGCCGCCCAGCTTCAGCCGCGCGCCCGATTCGATGTTACCGGTGAGCAGCGCGAGTACGACATCTTGCCGCTCGTGCAGAATCGCCACGAGCTCGCGGATGCCGGGCATGACTTGCACACGCTCGGTCGTCGCATTGCGCGCGAGTCCGGCGAGGTAGATCTTCCACAGCTCTTCGATCCGCGCGTCGACGTCCTCTGCTTTCCACCCCGCATCGCGCAGCACCATGTGCGCGATCTGCGGGTCGGTGCGACCCGAAAAGTCGTAGCGCGCGAGGTCGCCGTCATACTCGTAAACTGCTTGCAACGCGTCGCGAAAGGCCTCGCGCGACGCGCCGCGGTCGGTGAGCAGTGTGCCGTCGATGTCGAAGAGAACGAGCCGCATCGGGCCGAATGTACCAGTTTCCAGTTTCGTCAACGCTGTACCGTTCGCCACCACTACCATACGCCGCATGCCAGACATGACACGCCGATCGTTTCTCGCCACGACCGCCGCAGGCGTCGCCGTTGCCGCGGTGAGCGGTCCCTCTGCCATCGCCGCCCCTCCGTCGAAACCGCTCCGCATCCTCATCCTCGGCGGCACCGGTTTCATCGGACCGAATCAGGTGCGCTACGCCGTCTCCCGCGGCCACAAGGTGACGGTCTTCAATCGCGGCAAGACGAATCCCGGCACGCTCCCCGCCGGCGTCGAACAGCTCATCGGCGATCGCAACGGAAAGCTCGATGCGCTCAAAGGCCGTGAGTGGGACGCAGTCATCGACAACCCGACCACGCTCCCGCGCTGGGTCCGCGACGCGGCCGCGATTCTCAAAGGTCACGCGGATCAGTACCTGTTCATCTCGACGATTTCCGTCTACGCGGACAACTCGAAGACGAACATGGACGAGACGGACAAGACGATCGTGCTCGAGGATCCGACCATCGAGACGATCAATAGCCCCGAAGCCTACGGCGGCCTGAAAGCGCTTTCGGAAAAAGAGGCAGAAAAGGCGTTTCCCGGCAAGACGACGATCGTCCGTCCGGGCCTGATCGTCGGCGCAGGCGACAACTCGGATCGCTTCAGTTACTGGCCGCTCCGAATCGCCCGCGGCGGCGAAGTGCTCGCACCCGGCAACCCGACCGATCCGGTGCAGTTCATCGACGCCCGCGATCTCGGCGAATGGACGATCCGCCTCCTCGAACAGAAGACCTACGGGACGTTCAACGCCACCGGCCCCGCGCACCCTCTGACCATGGCGGAGATGCTGTACGGGATCAAGGCGGTGACGACCGCCGGCGCGCAGTTCACCTGGGTGCCCGCGGAGTTCCTCGAGGCGCAGAAGGTCGGCCCCTGGATGGATATGCCGGTCTGGATTCCGCCCAGCGGCGACTCGGCCGGCTTCGCGACCCGCAACATCAACCGCGCCCTCGCCGCCGGCCTGACGTTCCGCCCGCTCGCCGACACGGCCACGGAAACGATCCGCTTCGCGGCATCCCGCCCCGCCGAACGGAACGAGAAGATGCGCGCCGGCCTCAAACCCGAACGCGAAGCGGAAGTGCTCGCCGCGTGGCACAAGGCCCAGGCGAAGAAGTAGACGAAGTCGGCTGCGGTGCGTGTCGGCACGCGCGGCCGCGCTGAGGCAACAGGAAGACGACCAGAGCGCCTCCGGCGGGCCGCCGCGGGCGGCAGCGCTGGTTGGCCAAGCCGTTACTCACGCTGTACTCGATGACCGCGGCCATCGAGTACAGCGTGAGTA
>JALYOB010000263.1 GCA_030857085.1 Acidobacteriota bacterium
GCGTAGGAGATCGTCATCGGCACGGTGCCGGGGCTCGACAGCGTCAGCCCGAAGGTGACCTGCCCGAGCTGGCCGAGGTTACCCTCCACGAACGGGTTCGGGTCCGACACGTCGATGTGCGTTCCGGGCGGCCGGCCGTCGTCGTCGATGATCGTGGCGCGGCCGATCGCGTCGTCCGCGGTGGCGTTCGTCACCTGCGAGAGGCGAACCGAGAACGTTTCGTCGCCTTCGACGAACGTGTCGTCGAGCGTCTGCACGTTGACGGTCAGACGCTGCGCGCCAGGCTGGATCGTGTAGACGTTCGCGAGCGTCGTGAAGTCGAGGCCCGCCTCGGCCGTGTCTCCGACCGTGGTGACGCGGAACGAAACGGCCTGCGTTGAAGCCGGCGAGAGGCTCACCTGGAACGAAGCCATCGCTCCCTCGCGCGCGCTCGTGTCGCTGATGCGCAGCTTCGGCAGCTCGACCGGCGGCGCGGCATCGTCATCGGTAATCGTGCAGGCGGCGACGCTCGTCCCGCCGACGCGGAACGTGAACGTCTCGTCGCTCTCGTGGCGATCGTCGTTGAGGATCGCAACGTCGATCATCTTCGCCGTTTCTCCCGCTTCGAACACGAGCGTGCCCTGGCGGGCGGTGTAGTCCTCGCCGCTGCTTGCGCTGCCGTCGATCGTTTCGTAAGCCACCGTCATGCGCTGCGGCAGCGCGGCAGCGAGCTGCACGGTGAATCGCGCGCTCGCATCCGACTCGCGTACGGCGACGTTGGCAACCGAGAACACCGGTGTCACCGGCGCATCGTCATCACTGATGGTGCAAACCGCGTCGACCGCAGTGCCGACACGCAGCTTGAATGTCTCGGCCGTCTCGTTGACGCTGTCATTGAGGATGGCGACGTCGATCGTCTTCGTGGTCTGTCCGGTCTCGAAGATGAGCGTTCCCTGCGCGGCCGTGTAATCGCTGCCGGCGATCGCGGTGGCATCGATCGTCTGGTACGGGAACGTGACGCGCTGCGCTGCCGGCGCTGCGAGTTGCACCGTGAATCGCGCGGTCGCTTCGGATTCCTTGACGCTGATATTCGCGATCGAAGGAACCGGCGGCGGTGGGCTGTCGTCGTCGGTGATCGTCGCCCATCCGGTCGCATCGTTCCCCTGCGCGTTGTAAACCTCGGAGAGGCGAATCGAGAACCGTTCGTCGTGTTCGATCAGCTGATCATCGATCGTCTTCACCTCGACCTTCACACTCTGCTGCCCATACAGGATGGTGTAGACGTTGGAGACAGGTGTGAAGTCGACGCCCGATTCGGCCGTATCGCCGACCGTGGTGACGCGAAAGCTGGTCTGCTGCTTCGCGGGCGCGGGGAGGCTGACCTGGAACGACGCGGTGCCTCCCTCGCGCACCGTTGCATTGCTGACGCTCAGCTTCGGAAACGCGCTCTGATCGTCATGAATGATGACGGTGTACCGGCCCAACAAACGTGCCGGATTTTCCAGGTCATAAATCTCGAGGTACACCGTCTCATCCGGATCGATCTCCGGGTCGGCCAGAAGACCGACCGATACCCTTCCGATGTAGTTCGCAATCGCGCCGATCTGCATGCCGCGTACGGAGTCATAGCCCAGCGGAAACGGGACGTAGTCGACCCCCGGCGTGGCGGTCCCGGCGATCAGCCGCGCGCCCACGAAATACGACCATTTCGCCAGGCCCGGCGTCGCCTTCACACTGAAGAAGATGTCGGTGTCAGCAGGCGTGTTCGCATCGCGCACGATCGTGACGGCCGTGACGCGGTCCCCGTCGTCGTGAACGAGGAGCTCTCCGTGCCGGTGAACGAGCATGGTCGCCGGCGTGACGGGCGTCAGCTCGACGATGATTTTCTCGTCGTCTTCCGGGATCGTGTCCTGCTCGAGGGCGATCACCACTCCCTTCTCGGTTTCTCCCGCCGCGAACGTAAGCGTCCCGGTCGCCCCCTCGACGCCGCCGGTTGAGCCGACGGGACGCTTGATGACGTAGCGAAGAACGACGGTTTCCGTGAGAGGAGCGTCGAGCGTCACTTTCACTGTGGCACTGGTGGCGCCCTCCGTGACTTCGACTTTCTGCCCGCTCACCCCCATCGCGTCATCGTCTTTGATCGAGACCTGCGCCCGACTGTTCACGGACAGAGCGTCCTGCTTGAAGTCGATCGTGATCGTGCGATCGGGTTCGGCGACGGTGTTTCCGTTGTAGGGGACGAGGATCGTCTTTTCGGTCTCACCGACCGCGAAGGTCAGCTGCTGCCACTCGGTGCTGGGCGCACCCGCTCCGTACGATCGCCACGTGACTACGGAGGGCAGCCGCGTTTTGCCGGTGAGGATCAGTTTCACCGCTGCGGTATGCAATCCGTCACCGCCTTCGACCACCGTGACGGCCGGCACGTTCAGGCCGGGCAGAGGATCGTCGTCTGTGATGCTGACCACTCGCGATGCCGGGCTGGCCAGAGTCGCTCCCGTTGCCCCGGTGAGCTCGACGCGGATCGTCGTCGTGCCGGAGTAGACGTCGTCGTTGATCAACGGCAGCGGCACGGACTTCCGAATCTCCCCGCGGGCCACGGTGACGGTACCCGAGGTCGCCTCGAACTGAACGCCGGCGACCGCGGTCTCACCGATGATGCGATAGCTCACCGTGATGTCACTTTCCGTCGAACCGTAGCGGACGAGGTCGAAGCGCGCAGTCGGCGAGCCCTCGCGCGTGTTGTACCCGGCCAGCCCGACCACCGCTGGATTCGATGCGGTGGCCGCGAGCGCTGCGTCCACGAGACCGCCGGTGATGTTTGCTGCGCCATTCTGGTCGAGACTCGTGGCGGCGAGGATGTCGCCGCGCGCGAACCCTGCAGGCTGGTCGGGCGAGCCTTCGACCGGAAAGAGCAACGTCCGTTCGGCGAGGACGTGATCCTGTCCGTCGATGGAGACTACGGTTTTGGCGTACCCGGTCCACGCACCGACTCCGGGCCGCACCCAGAGCACCCGCAGTTCGCCGCGCACGATGCCGACGTTCACGTCCGCGGCCGAATAGGCTCCGCTCGCGTCGCGCAGAAAACGGGCACTCAGCGGCAGCACCTCCTGCGCCTCGCCGTTCGCCCGCGCGGCATGAACTTTCCGCGCGGCCACGTCGACGACGCACCACGAGCCGGTCGAGACGGTGAGGTACGCCGACGACATCGGCAATTCGACGACGCCGTCGTCATTCGTGTCTCCGCTGCGCCCTTCGAGAACCTGGAAGTACGCCGGTCGCGGGAGGAGGGCCGTCCAGACGATCTCGGCCGACGGCGTCACATTCAGCAGGATGGAATTGGAGGTGAACTTGAAGATCGTCGATTGCGCATCACTGCGCGGCTGGGAAACCGGCGCAATCGCTGTGGCGTTCCGCGCAAACCTCACGTGCCCTCGCACCGGCTCATCCATCACGTTGCCGTCGAAGCGCAGTGCGCACGTGATCGTGTTCTCGCGCACTTCGAGCTCCGCCCCTTCGAGCAGATCGATCGCGTTGCCGCGCAACTCATAACCATTCGTCTCGAACGTCATCGAGCGAACGGTGAGCGCAGCGAGGTCGTTCACGAGCGACTGCCGCACCGCATCGGGAAAAACCAGCTCGGCTTCAGGATCGCCTTCAGGCGAGCCGCCGCGCCAGTTGGCGGCGTCGGAGAAACGGTTGCTCGCGTCGCCGGTCCATACATGAGTGGCGGCGAGAAGCGGCGTAGCAGCAAAGAGCGCGAGCAGCGCTTGCGCGAAGCGGGGCAGGAGGCGGGACTTTTTCATGATTGGGCGCGGGACGATCGCACCCTCATATTATTCGCAATTCGCGGCGGGGGCCACTGTCGCGAGCGACCGCGCTTCGCTGCTACACTGCGCCGCCACATTTCCGCACTCGTGAGCTCGACTTGAATTCAGCCTCTCAATACGTACTCAGCGGCCTCCGTCCCACCGGCCGCGTCCACCTCGGCAACTACTTCGGCGCCGTGAAGAACTGGGTCGATCTGCAGGATCGCTATCCCTGCTATTTCTTCGTCGCCGACTGGCACGCACTCACCTCCGATTACGCCGACCCGTCGAAGGTCCATCAGGCGACGTTCGATGCGGTCGCGGACTGGATGGCTGCCGGCCTCGATCCGCAGCGCAGCGTCATCTTTCTGCAGTCCGAGGTGAAGGAGCATGCGGAGCTGCATCTGCTGCTGTCGATGGTGACGCCGCTGCCGTGGCTCGAGCGCGTGCCGACGTTCAAAGACCAGCAGGAGCAGCTCCAGGAAAAAGAGCTCAACACCTACGGGTTCCTCGGATACCCGCTGCTGCAGACCGCCGACATCATCGTTTATCGCGCGCACTACGTGCCGGTGGGCGAGGACCAGGCCTCGCACCTCGAGCTCTCGCGCGAGATCGTGCGCCGCTTCAACAACTTCTACGGCGAAGTTTTCCCTGAGCCGCAACCTCTCTTTACTGCCACTCCGAAAGTGCCCGGACTCGACGGCCGCAAGATGTCGAAGTCGTACGGCAACACGATCGCGCTCACTGCGAGCGCGGACGAGATTCGTTCGGTCGTCTCGACGATGTTCACCGATCCCAATCGCGTGCGCCGCAGCGATCCGGGCAATCCCGACATCTGCAACCTCTTCCAGTTCCACAAGCTCTTCTCGGATGAGGCGACCATCGCGCGTGTCGATCACGAATGCCGCACGGCGCAGATCGGATGCGTGCAGGACAAGAAGCTCCTCGCCGACATCATGATCGAGAAGCTCGCCCCCGTTCGTGCGCGCCGCGAAGAGATCGACCGCGATCCGTCGATCGTCTGGGACGCATTGCGCCGCGGCAATCAGATGGCGCGCGAGCGAGCCGCCGAAACGCTCGAACTGGTACGCAGCGCGATGAAGATTCACTATCCCGAGCTGCGGCGATGAGCGAGGAGACGGAAATTGGTGTCATCCCGAGCGAAGTTGAGGGATCCCCTGCGGCTCGCGAGGAGGGGGATGCCTCGACTCCGCTCGGCATGACACAAGTGTCGGCGCCACAAGTCCCGCCGCCGCCTGCGCCCGACGAGCCCGAGACCGACGTCACCGCCTACAAAGTCACCATCCCCAAGTTCCACGGGCCGCTCGACCTTCTTCTGCATCTGCTCAAGAAGAACGAGATCGACATCTACGACATCCCCATCGTCACCATCACCGCGCAGTACAACGAGTATCTCGACACGATGACCGAGCTCGATCTCGACGTCGCTGCCGACTACATCTACATGGCGTCGGTGCTGATCAACATCAAGTCGCGCATGCTCCTGCCGCGGGACGAAAGTGCGGAAGGGGAAGCGGGCGAGGATCCGCGCAAAGAGCTCGTCGATCGTCTGCTCGAGTACCAGCGCTTCAAGGCAGTGGCGGAATCGTTCGCCGAACTCGACGTGCTGCGCATGGGGATGTGGTCGCGGCCGCGCGTGCCGACGCCGGGCGACGAGCCGGCCGAGATCGACATGAGCGACGTCGGTCTGTTCGATCTCATCGACGCGTTCCGCACCGCACTCGCGCGCTATCGTCAGGCGCATCCGCAGGCGATCGAGCTGCAGCGCGTCACGCACAAGATCTCCGACAAAATGCGCGAGCTCTATGGCCGCGTGCGCGAGAAAGCGCCCATCCGCCTGCAGTGGTTTCTCGAAGGCCGCGATCGCAATGAGCTCATCGCCATCTTTTTAGGCATGCTGGAGCTCGTCCGCCTCGGCGGCGTCGCACTGCAGCAGGGCGAAAACTTCGGAGAGATCCTCATCAATCCTACGAACAAGGAGATCGACGAGGCGACGTTCGCGATGTTCGAGAACTCGTAGCGAGTGGCGAGTGGCGAGTTGCCAGGGCTGCATCGCCCGGGCGACACCGCCCTGGCAACTCGCCACACGCTACACGCCACTTCGTCGTTGAGAACAGCACCGATGCCCATGGAAGCAAATGAACTCCGCGCCGCACTCGAGGCGATTCTGTTTCTCTCCAGCGATCCCGTGCGGCTCGACGATCTCGCCGAATCACTCGAGGAATCAAAGGATGCGGTTTCGACGCAGCTCGAAGAGATCAAGCGCGCGCTCGACGATCACGTCGGCGGCTTCATGCTCGAACAGGCTGCGGGCGGCTGGCGCTTCACCACGCGCGCCGAACACGATTCGGTGCTCAAGAAGTACTTCGCAAAAAAAGGGGAGAACCGCCTTTCGCTCGCGGCATTGGAGACGCTCGCGATCGTGGCGTATCGCCAGCCGATCACGGCCCCGGAGGTTTCGGACATTCGTGGAGTGAACTCGGGAAGCGCGATTCGCACGCTGCTCGAACGGCGCATGGTTCGCGTCGCCGGACGAAAAAACGTGGTCGGCTCGCCGTTCCTCTATCGCACCACCAAAGACTTTCTCGTGCACTTTGGCCTGAATGACATTCGCGACCTGCCGCGCCTCGAAGAGTTCGGCGATCTGATCGGCGAGAACATCAACGATGATCTCGTCGCTGCGATCAATGCTGCGCCGGAACCCGATCCGAGTTCCTCGGAGTTCCTCGGTTCCTCGGAGTTCCTCGGAGGAGATGCTCCGCAGGACACGAG
>JALYOB010000031.1 GCA_030857085.1 Acidobacteriota bacterium
GTTCAGGGCGGTGCGTTTTGTTTGCGCGCTTTTGCCTGTCGTTGAACCCAGCCAATGAGGCCCATCAGCGCGCTTCCTGTCATCGGAATGTGCGCGTGCAGTTGAGTTGCTGCCGATTCAGTGAGAAAGCCGAGACGTTGCGACGCCTCGACCTGTGCCTGGAGCTCGTAGAGTGAACCGCGCGCCTGACTGAGGAATTGGCGCCACTCGCCAAACGTGAGGCGTCCCTGTCCCTCGGCGATGTTGCTCACGACACTGCCTGCGGCGCGACGCATCTGCATCGCCAGGCCGTACCGCTCGTGCACCGGATATTTTTCCGTGTGCCGATACACCTCAACCATCAAATCCATTGCGCGCTGATATGCGCGCAGATCGCGAAATGTGCCCATAGATTTCGGTGCCGAGACGCACCAGCGCGGACGCGCGGTCAGTGTGGAGACAAAGATTCTAACGGACAACGGATAACGGACAACGGATAACCAATTCCCGCTACACTCCCTCCCACATGCCCGCCCCCTCCCACCCTCCCATGGGCAAACTCGACGCCCTCGACCTTGCCGAGAAAAAACTCACTATCCAGACCGAGTTTTTTGCTCGGCCGGAGTGGCGGGTGGAGACGAAGGTCTATCTGGGTGGGGCGTTGAAGAAAGTGTTTACTGAGGATCTCAGCAGCGTCGGCGATGGCGAGTTGCAGGCGCGGGTCAATGCGTTTCATGACGCGCGGCTCGAGGAGATCGTCAATGGGTTGAAGGCGCGCAAGGCACAATGACGGTTGCGGTGCGCGCGCTGCGCAAGTCGTTCGGCAGGCAGGAAGTTCTGAAGGGCGTCGATCTCGACGTCGCGCCGGGGGAGGTCGTGGGGCTCATCGGTCCCAATGGCGCCGGCAAGACCACCCTCATGTCCTGCCTCCTCGGGTTTCTGCATCCGAACTCCGGCGAGATCACCATCGACGGCCGTGCGAACGATGATCTCGACGTGCGCCGCCGCACCGGCTTCGTTCCCGAGCGGATGAACTTCGATCGCGGACAAACCGGCCGCGCGTTTCTGCGCTACATGGCTTTGCTGGCCGGCGTGCCGCGCACCGACGTCACCGCACGCACGAACGCAATGCTCGATCGGCTCGGCATCGCGCACGCGGCGGACAAGCGCCTTTCGCAATATTCGCGCGGCATGCTCCAGCGCATTGGCATGTGCCAGGCGCTGATTCATGAACCGCGCTTCATCTTTCTCGACGAGCCGACGTCGGGACTCGATCCGACCGGCGTACTGCTCGTCCGTGATCTGATCGCGGAACAGAAGCGGCTCGGCGCGGCGGTGCTGCTCAATTCGCATCAGCTCGCGGAAATCGAGAAGGTCTGCGATCGCGTGTTCTTTCTGCAGCACGGCGTGATCTCGCATCGCGAGACGCTGCGTCACAGCGATCATCTCGTCGTCGCGATCACGCTGCTCGCGGGTTCGTATGACGCGGTGGCGATTGAACGCATTGCCGGCGCTGCGCCGCGCGAGAACGTCGTCATCGCGAACGTTCCGGGCGAGAGCGACATCGCCACGCTCGTGCGCTCGCTCGTCGAAAGCGGCGCGGGGGTGATCGACGTGAGGAGGCATGTGGCCGATCTCGAAAGCATCTTCCGAGGTGGGGCTTGAGCGGGGTGGTCGTAGGGGAGACTTTGCGGCGGCATTTCACCAATGTCGGATACATCGCCTATCTGCTGGTGATGGCGATGGTCGCACTGGCAACGGCGCAATTCGGGCAGCCCGCGGCCGCATGGCCGACGCTCGTTGCGCTGCTCGCGATCATCAGCGGCTCCGCGGTGATCGGTCCGGAGTTCTCGACCGGCACATTGCAGCTTGTGCTCGTCAAGCCGATCAATCGGGCGGTGTACCTCGTCTCGCGCGTGACCGGCGTCGTGCTCGCGGTCTGGGTGGTGACCTTCGAGTCGTTCCTCTTCGAGGCCGCGGCGCGCATGGTGCGGGGTGAGGTGCCGTGGGCGCAGCTCGGAACGGCGTTGGTCAACACGTTGACTGATGTAGTGATGATCGTGGCGCTGCTCGCGCTGCTCGGCAGCTTGACGCGCGCCTACTTCAACGTCGCGATCTACGTTGGCGCGCAGATGTTTTTTGGTCTCCTGATCGCCCTCGGGCAGAGGAAATGGCCGGAATGGCTGCTCAAAGCGGTGGTGACGGTGGAGCGCAATCTGTTTCCTGACGCGCCGCCGCGGATCGATCGCAACTGGCTGCTGCTCGTGTGGTGCAACGCGGCGATCGCGCTCGTGCTGGCGTGTCTCGCGTTCCGCCGGAGAGAGGTGCCGTATGGCGCTGACTGACCAACGCGCGATTCCGGTTTCGCTCATCGCCGTCGCCGCGGCATTGCTCCTCCTGCGCATCGCATCGGCGCTTTGGCCCGTGCACGAGGAGCGACCCGGCAAGGCTGGCGATTTAGTCCATTGGTTGACCATCGAGGAAGGGGCGCAGCTCGCGCGTTCGACCGGCAAGCCGGTGCTGTTCGATTTCACCGCCGAATCGTGTCAGCCGTGCCACATGCTCGATGAGCAGGTGTTTCATGACGCGAAGATGGCCGCGGCGATCAATCAGCGCTTCGTGCCGGTGCGCGTAGTCGACCGGCGGCAGGAAGAGGGGGCGAATCCGCGCAACGTTGCCGAGTTGCAGCGCCGCTTCGCCGTTCGGGCATTTCCGACGGTGATCTTCGCAGGCGGCGACGGCAGCGAGCGCGCGCGGATGGAAGGGTTTCGCGGGGTCGAGGAGTTTGAGCGGGTGATGGAGCAGACGCGCTGATGCGGCTCGAACACCTGGCGGAAGAGGAAGAAGATTTCTGGCGCGGCGAGTTCGCGCAGGACAACTGGATTTTCGGCGCGCTGACGCTGAGCGTGACGCTGCCCGAGTTCGCCGGCGGCACGCCTGCCTTGCGCGAGATGCACTTTGGGTACTACCTGCAGCCGCTGCATCTCAACGTCGATGACCGCGAAGACCTCCCGCGCAAACTCGTCTACAACCTCGCCCGCCGCAAACCCCCGCTCGACTTTCTCGAACTCTCCGGCGCCGGCGTCCGCATCCCCCACTGCTTCCCCACCGGCTTCACCCTAGGTTCCGTGCTGAGGATCACGTTGCAGGAGCTGAGGAGGTTGCCGTTGAGGGAGGAGTTGGGGTGAGTGGCGTTGTTGGTTGTCGGTTGTCGGTTGTCGGCGGTCGGGTAACGCGGCTCCGCCGCGAGGTGTCGGGTGTCTGGGCCATCTCGCCTGGACGTCATGCCGCCGCCAGTGCCGTCCAGGCGATACGGCCCAGACACCCGACACCAGGCGCCGCAGGCGCCGGACACCGAAAACCCTGACCGACAACCAGCAACCGACAACCGACAACCGACAACCGACAACCACCACCCGACAACCAACCATACAATCCCCCCTCCATGACCCCCCTCCTCCGCCTCCTCCACTACTTCAGCCTTTACAGAACCCGGCTCGGCATCGGGGCGGCGTGTGTGGTCGGGTCGGCGATTTTTTCTCTGCTCAAGCCGCTCATCATCGGCAATGCCGTGAATGCGCTGCAGACGGGGTTCACGCGGGCGATGCTCTTGCGGTATGGGGCGATGCTCGTCGGCGCGGCGGCGGTCGAGGGGGCGTTCCTCTACGCGCAGCGCTGGATCATCATCGGCGTCTCGCGGCACATGGAATTCGACATGCGGAACGACTTCTATCAGCACCTCCAGAAGCTTCCGCTCCGCTTCTATCAGGAACAGCGCACCGGCGATCTCATGTCGCGCGCGACGAACGACCTCTCGTCGGTGCGCATGCTCATCGGGCCGGCGGTGATGCACTCGTTTTCGTCACTGCTCGTGGTTGCGGGCGCGTTCGTGATGATGCTGCAGATCGACGCGACGATGGCCATGGTCGCGCTGCTGGCCATCCCCGTGGTCGCGGGGCTGGTGAAGTATTTCGGCGCGCGCATTCACACCCGCACGAAAGCGGTGCAGGACTACTTCGGCGACATCTCCGCGCGCGTGCAGGAAAACCTCGCCGGCGTGCGCGTCGTGCGCGCGTTCACGCGCGAGGAGAGCGAGATCGACACGTTCAAGCGGATGAATCGCGAGTTCGTGTCGCTCAATCGCTCGCTCATTCGTCTCACTGCGACGTTCTATCCCGCGCTGCACGCGCTGGTCGGCGTCATGTTCGTGTTCGTCTTTTTTCTCGGCTCGCGCAAGCTCATCGCGCACACGATGACCATCGGCGCCTTCGTCGCCTTTCAGTTCTACCTCGGCCGGATGATCTGGCCGCTGATCGCGCTCGGCTGGGTGATCAATCTCTTCCAGCGCGGCATGGCCTCGATGCGCCGCCTGCATGAAGTGTGGAGCGTGCGGCCGGACATCGACGACACGCCCGCAACGCAGGACGCCCGTCCGCAGGGCAACCTCGAGATTCGCAATCTGACGTTCGCGTACACCGACCGTCCGGTGCTGCGCGACATCAATCTCAGCGTGCGTCACGGCGAGACGATCGGCATCGTCGGCCGCACGGGCAGCGGCAAGTCGACGCTGCTGTCGTTGCTCACGCGCGCCTTCGAGCCGCCGCCGGGCACGATCTCGTTCGACGGGCGTCCGATCGAGGCGATTCCGGTGCGCGAGCTGCGCGAGTGGATCGGCATGGTGCCGCAGGAGACGTTTCTTTTCTCCGAATCCATCGCGGAAAACATCCGCTTCGGCCGCGCGACTGCGAACGACGAGGAGATTCAGGAAGCGGCCGATCAGGCGGGACTCACGACCGACGTCGCCGCGTTTCCGCAAGGCATCGGTACGGTGATCGGGGAGCGCGGCATCACGCTCTCCGGCGGACAGAAGCAACGCACCGCCATCGCCCGTGCGCTCGTGCGCGAGCCGCTGATCCTGATGCTCGACGACGCATTGAGCGCAGTGGACACACAAACGGAAGAGCGGATTCTGCGCGCTTTGCGCGAGATCCGGCAGGGGAGAACGGTGCTGATCGTCTCTCACCGCGTCTCGTCGGTGAAGGACGCCGACCACATCGTGGTGCTCGACGACGGCCGCATCGTCGAACGCGGCACGCACGAAACACTCGTCGACCAAGGCGGCTATTACGCCGATCTCTATCGCCGCCAGACCATCGAGGCGGAGCTGGAGGAGATTGCCTGATGTCGGTTGTCCGTTGTCCGTTGCCCGTTCAGGGCCATTTCTCGCCAGATCGTTCATGAGCGGAGCACGGACAACGGACAACGGATAACGGACAACCCGTAACAAGGCCATCATGGACAAACACGAAGACGAAGGCGCCAAAGCATTCGACTCCCGTCTCGCGCGGCGGCTGCTTCGCTATCTGCGTCCGTATCGCGTGCGCGCCAGCTTCTCCGTTTTCCTGGTCATCCTCGCCTCGGTATTCGAGATCGCGGGGCCGGCGATTACGGCCATTGCCATCGATCTCTTTGTGAAGCCGATGCATGGCGCGGAGCCGCTCGGAGTGAGCCGGCGCATCGGCGAAATGCTGGTGCGCAATGGCATTCAGCTCGATCCGATCAGCGGCATCAATGTCGCGGCGGCGCTGTATCTGTTCGTGCTCGTCGGCGGATTCGCGGTGCTGTACACGCAGATGGTGCTGATGAACGTGATGGGTCAGTACATCATGTACGACCTGCGCAAGCAGATCTTCGGACATCTGCAGCGGCTCGACGTGCAGTTCTTCGACCGCAATCCCGTCGGCCGGCTGATGACGCGCGTCACGACCGACGTCGACGCCCTCAATGACCTCTTCACTGCCGGGTTCGTCGCCATCTTCGGCGACATCTTCGTCCTGTTGGGCATTGTGGCCGTGCTGTTCTGGATGAACTGGCGCCTGGCGCTCGTGCTCTTCTCGATCACGCCGTTCATCGTGCTGGTCTCGATCTGGTTCCGCCGCGGCGCTCGCGTGACGTATCGGCAGGTTCGTGCGCGTATTGCCGCCATCAATGCGTTTCTGCAGGAACACATCTCCGGCATGTCCACCGTGCAGCTCTTCAATCGCGAAGAGCAGGAAGCGGAGAAATTCGACGCGCTCAATGCGAAGCACCGCGACGCGAACATCGACTCGATCTTCTATTACTCGGTTTTTTATCCGGTGATCGAGCTCATTGAGACGATCGGCGTGGCGCTGATCGTCTGGTACGGCGGCGGGAAGGTCATTCAGGGGACGCTGTCGGTCGGCGCGCTGGTGGCGTTCTTTCAGTACTCACAACGCTTCTATCAGCCGATCTCGGATCTCTCTGAAAAGTACAACATCCTTCAGGCCGCAATGGCCGCGAGCGAGCGCATTTTCAAACTGCTCGACACGCCGGTGAAGATCAGGGATGAAGGAAAAAGCACGGCCGGCGTGCTGGAGTCGATTGAGTTCCGCAATGTCTGGTTCGCGTACAACGAGCCGGAGTGGGTGCTCAAAAACGTTTCCTTCCGCGTCGCACGCGGCGAGCGCGTCGCGCTGGTCGGACATACGGGCGCGGGCAAAACGACGGTGACGTCGTTGCTGCTGCGCTTCTATGAACCGCAACGCGGCGAGATTCTCATCAACGGCATCGACATCCGGGAGTACTCGCTCGACGCGTTGCGCCGCCTCTTCGCCATCGTCCAGCAGGATTTCTTTCTCTTCACCGGCAACATCGCCGACAACATCTCGCTCGGCGATCCCGACATCGCGCCCGAAACGATTCGCACCGCGGCCGTACGCGTGCAGGCGGATCGCTTCATCTCCAGACTGCCCGAAGGTTACGCCTCGCAGGTGCGCGAGCGCGGCGCCGGATTGTCGGTCGGCGAAAAGCAGCTCCTCTCCTTCGCCCGCGCCCTCGCGTTCAACCCGCCGGTGCTGATCCTCGATGAAGCGACGTCGTCGATCGACACCGAAACCGAGCTCCTGATTCAGGACGCGATTCAGACGCTGCTCGAAGGCCGCACCTCGATCGTCATCGCCCACCGCCTCTCCACCATCCGCTCCGCCGACACGATTCTCGTGTTCCACCACGGGGAGATTCGCGAACGCGGCACGCACGAAGAACTGATGCAGATCGGCGGGCTGTATCGGCGCTTGTACGAGATTCAGTACCGCGAGGCGGTGGAGGTCGTTGTCGGTTGATCGTTGTCCGTTCAGGGAGACGTACCGATGAACTGACCTCGAACGGACAACGGAGAACGGACAACGCTTTTCGTATTGCACCGTACGCAAAACCGACGTTATTTGACTTCCGTAAAAAGTAGGCCTAAGGTTCGCAAATCCGTCCAGAAGTAAACCCAGTGAAGGGAGGGGAGGCGATGACCGTAAGGTTCTTCCCCGGGAGTCAGAAGCACAAGACCAGCCTGATTGCAGGCTTTCTCCGGCAGTTCCGGGTCGACCACGAAATGGTTCGTCCCGACGAGTACAAGCACACGCATCACCTCGGATCCGACCCGGCAGTCGAAGTCGACGGCCGCTTGTTCGTCGATCCGAATGTCGACGCGCTGAAAAAGATTCTGCACGTCGAACAACCCACGCAGTAACGAACGCACCGCCGCCGCAAAAAGCGGCGTTGCGTTCGTCCATGGTTGCGCGCCTCCGGCGCGGGTGCCAGGTATCAGGTGTCTGGGCGGTTCCGCCCGGACGGCACTCGCGGCTCCTTCACCTCAGGCGCAAGGTCACAGACACCCGGCACCTGATACCCGCGCGCGCGAGATTCACGCACGAAACATCGCGTCGGCTTCTTTCTGCAGCGCCTCGCGGATGCGCCCTTCGAACGCCATCGCGATCAGCGGCAGTTTCGCGTCGACGATCATCGCCGCATCGGTGATCTCCACCGTTCCCTGAACGCTCAATCCTTTCGCCTTGCCGCGGAAGGTCATTCGGTCGCCGCTCCACTCATGGTGGAGATCTTCGGCGTGATGGGCGAACTGGCCGAGGAGAGAGGCGAGGCGCTGATCGACCCGCTTGCGGGCTTGTTCTCTCGTGAGGTTGTGCGGGACTGCAATACGCATGAAGTTCCTCCGTCTCTACGCTAATGCGACTCCCTTGCCTCGCGCGGGATGCCGAGGGATACTCGGTGCGGGACTTCCGCGGGTCGCTTTGCCATGCTTTCGAAAGTATGGAGTGCGGCGACACTCGGAATTGATGCAGTAAGGATCGTCATCGAAGTGGATGCCCGGCAGGCGCACCAGCCGGGATTCACCCTCGTCGGACTGCCCGATGCGGCAGTGCGCGAGTCGTATTCACGCGTGCATTCGGCGCTCGCGAACTGCGGGTTTCACCTGCCATGCCGTCACATCACCGTCAACCTCTCGCCCGCGGACGTGCGGAAGGAAGGCTCCGGGTTCGACCTGCCGATCGCGATCGGGATGCTGCACGCGCTCGAGGTGTTGCGCGAGGAAGACGTCGCGGGTCGCGTGTTCGTCGGCGAGTTGTCGCTCGACGGCGCGCTGACGTCGGTGCGCGGCACGCTTGCCATTTCGGCGGCGATTGCCGGCGATGCCTCCGTCCGCGAGTTGATCGTGCCTGCGCCGAATGCGAACGAGGCGGCGGCCGTGCAGCGACTGCGCGTCATCGGTGCGCCGCATCTGCTCGCGCTGCTCGCGCATCTGCGCGGAACGCAGCCGCTCGCCGCAGCCGCGTCGATCGCGAGCGAGATGTTCGCCGACGACGCGGATTTCTCGGAAGTGCGCGGTCAGTTGCAGGCCAAGCGCGCGCTCGAAGTGGCGGCGGCGGGCGGTCATAACGTGATGATGATCGGGCCGCCGGGATCGGGGAAGACGATGCTCGCGAAACGATTGCCGTCGATCCTGCCGCGGCTCTCGGATGACGAGGCGATCGTCACGACGAAGATCCATTCCGTCGCGGGCGTGCTGCCGGCCGGCAGCGGCCTGCTCGCGCGGCGGCCGTTTCGCTCACCGCATCACACCATCTCCACCGCCGGCATGGCGGGAGGCGGACAGCCGCTGCGGCCGGGCGAAGTGAGTCTCGCCCATCACGGCGTGCTCTTTCTCGACGAGCTGCCGGAGTTCCGCCGCGAGACGCTGGAGGTGATGCGCCAGCCGATGGAAGACGGCGCCGTCACGCTCGCGCGCGCGCAGCGCACGCTCACGTTTCCGGCGCGATTCACTTTGGCCGCCTCATTGAACCCATGTCCGTGCGGCCATTTCCAGGATCCGCGCAGGCCGTGCACGTGCACGTCCGGCCAGATCTCCCGCTACCTGGCCAAGATTTCCGGGCCGCTCCTCGATCGCATCGACCTTCAGGTCGAGGTGGCGGCGCTGACGACCGACGAGATCGGGTCCGTCGAAGCGGGGGAGTCGTCCGCGTGCATTCGCGCGCGCGTTGAAGCTGCACGTGAAATCCAGCGCGAACGCTTTGCGGGCCAAACCATTCGCTGTAATGCGGAGATGACCACGCGCCATCTGCGCCGCGCGTGCGAGCTCGACGCATCCTCCCGCCGCCTCCTCATGACTGCCATCGACCGCCTCGGCCTCTCCGCCCGTGCGCACGATCGCATCCTCAAAGTCGCGCGGACGATTGCGGATCTGGCGGGCAGCGAAAGGATCGACTCCGGGCATGTCGCGGAAGCTGTGCAGTACCGGGCGCTGGACCGGGGGTATTTCGTGTGAGGACTATGCGCGCTCACCTGTGGCGTACGCGCCTATTGCGTCTTTCCGTGAGTCCGTGAAAGTTGGACGCGTCGAACGGCCCCAGATTGATGAAGACGGAGCAGTCGCTGATGGCCGGATTGGTAGACATGATGCGTCTTCCTTTCTGTTGGTGAACCGTTGGTTTGAATGCACTCGTCCGAAGGGCCTGCGGAGCTCGTCCTTTTTTCCGGAATGCAGTTATATTGCGACCATTCGTTACCGAAAGATGTAGTGCGCGGAGGCGACCGCGCCGAGAGAGATGTCCGCCGATGCCGAGCGACTGCTACGGGAAAACCTTCCGCTCATTGAGCGTGTGATCGGACGTGTCTGCAGGCACGCCGGAATGTACGACGCCGATGCGGACGACTTTGCCTCGGTCGTGAAACTCGCCCTCGTCGATCACGACTACGCCATCCTTCGAGCGTGGCAGCAGCGCGCCTCGCTCGCCACATACATCACCGTCGTCGCGCGCCGGCTCCTCGTCGACGAGCGCAATCGAAGCAGAGGGCGATGGGAGCCGTCGGCGGAAGCGCGACGCGGTGGGGAAGTGGGCGTAATGCTGGAGACGCTGGTCCGCCGCGACGAACGCACGCTCGACGAAGCACTGCCGCTCGTCCGCGCGCTCGATCCGTCGCTCACGCGCGCGAATGCCGAGGCGTTGCTCGCACGCATGCCGGAGCGCTCGCCACGTCCGCGCGCCCTCTCGCTCGACGAAATCAGTACCGACACGCTGCACGCGTCCGAAGCCGCCGACGCGACGGTGATGCGTGACGAAGCGCGCCGGATCTCCGTTGAAGCGAGCGACGTCGTGCGCCGGACCATCGCGGCGTTCTCGGTCGAAGACCGCACGATCCTCAGGCTCCGCTTCAGCCAGTCGCTCAGCACCGCCGACATCGCGCGCATGCTGCGCCTGCCGCAACGACCGCTCTATCGACGGCTGGAGTCGATGCTTGCGAAGCTGCGCCGCGCGCTCGTCGCCTCCGGGATTGACTCAGGGGAGAGTCTCGTCGGCTCGGCCGTGCAGGCGCTCGATTTCGGATGGGACGGCGGGAAAAGCGAGCCGGCGCCGCAGTCCATGTCTAACGGAGAAGCAGGATGACATGTCCAACCAGTGAATCCATCGCTGCTCTCGCGGAGGGGAACTTGAGCCGTCAGGAGATCGCCGAGCTGCTGCCGCATGTCGAGAACTGTCCGGACTGCCGCGTCGAGCTCGCACTCGCGAACGAGACGCTGCTCGAAGAGGGGCCACGATCGACGACGTCACGGCCGCGTCCCTGGTGGATCGGCCTCGGCATCGCGGCCGCGTTGGCGATCGCGTTCTTCCTGGTGCGTCCGCGTTCCTCGCTCGACGAACTCGCGCGGCTCGCGCCGCGTAGCGCGCGCATCGTCGAAGCGCGGCTCTCCGGAAACTTTGCCTACGCGCCGTATCGCGGTCCGGTGCGCGCCGCCGATCCGGCCGTCGAGGCGCAGCAACTGAAGCTCGGCGGCGCGGCCGGCGAGGTAATCGAGCGGGCGGCGAGCGACACGTCCGCGGACGGGCAGCGCGCGGCCGGCGTCGCGTACGTGTTGATCGACAAGCCGGTCGACGCGATCGAGCGTTTGCGCAAAGCGACAGCGGCGAATCCCAACGACGCCGCGACGTGGAGTGATCTCGCCGCCGCGCAATATGCCGCCGCGGTCCACGGGCCCGCACCGTCGCTCCTGCCGGATGCTCTCTCGTCCGCCGATCGCGCGCTTCGCATCGACGCCGCGCATGCTCCGGCGTTGTTCAATCGTGCGCTCATTCTCGAGCGTCTCGGCCTCGCGCGTCAGGCCCGCGACGCCTGGGCGCGGTATCTCGCGGTTGACACGACCACCGAGTGGGCCGCTGAAGCGCGCGCACATCTCGCCAACCTTCCGCGAGCCAGCAGCGATGCGCAGTTCCGTCGCGAGCTGCCGCGCCTCGAGCAGGCCGCGACGGCCAATGACACCGCTGCGCTCGAGCCGATCGTGCGCCGCTGGCGCGAGCAGAGTCGCGCCTGGGGCGAGGCTCAGTACCTCGGCCTGTGGGGTGAGGCGCAGCGCAGCGGGAACGCTCCCGAAGCCGCGCGGCTGCTCTCCATCGCACGTTCCCTCGGACGCGAAGTGCAGCGACAGAGCGGCGAATCTCTGCTCGCGGACGCCGTGACCGCGATCGACAGTGGCGACGTCGCGACGCTCGCCGAGGCGCATGCGATCTATCGAAGCGCGCGCATTGCGTACAGCCAGCGCCAGCCCTCGGCCGCCGAGCCGGAGCTGCGCCGCGCGGCCGTTTTGTTCACGCGGGCGAAGAGCCCGATGGCGCGCATGGCGCGGTATTACGCGGCGAACACGCGCTATGACCAGAACGACGTTGCCGGCGCGCGTGTGCAGTTGGAAGCATTGCTTGCCGAAGAGAGCGCGCATTCGACGCGATTCGTCTCCAGCACGCTCATTCGCTGGGAGCTCGCGCTCTGCCACGCCGCGGACGGCGACGTGGAGGGCGCACTCGCGCTCCTGAACGACGCCGCGGGTGCGCTGCGACGCGCCGACGAGCGCAGCAACCTCGGCGTGGTCGAGGCGATGACCGCCGACATGCTCGCCGCCGCCGGCCGCCCCGATGACGCATGGTCGGCGCGTATCCGTTCGTTCGATGTCCTGAGCCGTGACGGCCGCGACGAGCGGCTGCTCGTGAACCTCGGCAGCACCGCGCTCGCCGAGCAGCGCGCGGGAGACGACGATGCTGCGCTCGCGCTGCTCGCGATCGAGCGCGAGGTCGGGCGCGACATCCCGGACCACCTGCTCCGTTCGAGCACGCTCACGCGCAATGCTGTCTTATCCGCGGAGCTCGGCGACGTGGCGGGCGCCAAACAAGCGATTGCCGAAGTTCTCGCCGTCGCCGCACAGATCAGGGATCCGGCATTACGTGGTTTGGTCGATGCGAACGTGCAGCTCGCGCGGGGCGCGGCGACGCTGCACGACGATCCACGCGGCGCAGCCGCGGCGCTCGACGCCGCTGTTGGTGCCTACGCCGCCATGGGGCAGCGTGCGTTCGCGATTGACGGACGACTGCTGCGCGCGCGGGCGGCGATCGCCCTTGGTGATCAGGACGGTGCAGCGCGCCAGCTCGACGCAGGGCTCGCGCTCCTGGCGCCCGAGGTGTTCGAGTCGGGCCGGCAGCTCTTCGCGGAGGCCATTCGGCTCAGCCTCGATCGAGGGGAAAACGCGCGCGCCTTCGCGTACGCGGAGCGCTCACGGCTGCGTTTCATCGAAGCATCGCCGCAGGATTCGCTGGCGTTGCGTCTTGGCGCCGATGCGGTGCTTCTCGAGATCGTGGTGCTGCCGGAAGAGACGGTGGTGTTCACCGTCGACAATCGCGGGCTGGCCGTGACGCGGCAGCGCGTGCGGCGCGAACAGCTCATCGAGCTTGCCGCCCGCGTATCCGCGGGAGATCGCCGTGCGGCGACGCGCGCATTCGACCTGCTCATTCGCCCCCTGCGCCGTGCGCGCACACTCATCGTCGTCGCCGATCCGATTCTCGATGCTTTGCCGTTCGCGGCGCTCTACGACTCGCGCGCGGGGCAGTACCTCGTCGAACAGACCGGCATTGTGATGGCGGAGAGCGCGGCGGCGCTGCGCACTACGTCGCGGACATCGCGTCCAACCCGAGTCGTGGCCGCGGCACTTCCGAGTGGCGCGAATACGAGCTTCGCCGCACTGCCCGACGCGATCGCGGAAATCGACGGCGTGGGCGCCACGTACGCGCAACACTCGCTGCTGGCAGAGTCGACGTTCGCCGCATTCGCAGCCGCGGCGCGTGACGCCGACGTTGTACACGTTTCCGGGCACACCGCCGATGACGGCAACGGCGGCACGTCCGCGCTCGTCTTCTCCGGACCTGAGCGCGTCACGTGGCGGTCGATCACGAAGGTCGCGTTCTCACGCATGCCGGTCGTCGTCCTCGCCGCGTGCGACACGCTGCGTTTGCCGCAGTCCTCCGCCGTCCGGGCGCCGAGCCTCGGCGGCGCCTTCCTCGCCGCGGGAGCCGGGAGTGTCGTCGGCACGCTCCGTCCCATCGCCGACCGCGACGCGTACGAACTGTTCCGCGACATCCACCGCCGGCTGGCCGCGGGTCTCGATGTCGTCGAGGCCGTGCGCGAGACGCAGCTTGCGGCCATCGCCGCCGACCCGCGCGCGTCCGCCTGGAGCGCGATCGCGCTGATCACGCGCGAAATCCCGAATCGGAGAGAAAGGGAGAAACAGTCATGAGCGAAAACGAAGTCACGGTGTTTTTCGGCGGAATCTGCACGCACATCCAGCCCTCTGTTCAGGGGGACATCGGCCGCACGGTGCTGGTCAACGCCGGGAACGGAATGCGGCTCCTCGACAGCAACGTGCCGCCGCATACCGCGGTACTGGTCATCGATCCGAAGTACCTCGACGGCCCGCCGCCCAGCGACATACCGGGACTCGATCCACGACGCCATGAGGGCGCCTGGGTCATGGATGGAGTCGCTCTCCAGATCGCCAACGCGGTACATACGCAACGCGGACCGAGCTACAGTCCTGACTGGCCGGCGGTTCCGAGCCTTTCCGCCGCGGTGGGCGGGGTCAAGCTCGTGCTCGATCCGCGCGTCGTCACGAACGGCGGCGCGGCGTGTCGCTTCGACGTGCCCAGCGGCGCGTACGAGCCGTTCCGGGCCTCGGCGCACGCGAATGCCGTATGGTCGAAGCTCACCGTGACAATTCGTGAAGCAGCGCCGACGCTGGTCGTGACGCGCATCTGGGACCAGGCCGTGTCGACGATTCGCCTCACGCCGGGAGCGTCGATCGCTCTCCACAACATCGGCGCTGAAAGCGATGCCGAGGTCGACTTCGTTCTTCACTACGGCGTCACGACGTTCACGCCGAACGTCCTGCCGCATTTTGAAGTTCCCGAGGGTCTGCGCGACGCCACACCGGACGAATTGGCCCGGCTTCAGCTTCCGCCCGCGGCCGGCGCGCAGTTGACGCTCGGCTGCTCGAATTCGAATTACCCCTGAACGAGTCATCGGCGCCGGCGCCATTCGTCGCGCGGCGCACCAACACTCGTCGTGCACTCCTGGATCGCGGGCACGCTCAACGACACGTCGCTGGTGATGATGACTTCGCTCATGAAACGGACGATGC
>JALYOB010000719.1 GCA_030857085.1 Acidobacteriota bacterium
CGTTCGAGCCTGCAGGCGTCGCGTCGGCGGCGACATGCTGGCCGCTGAGGTTCGAGAGGGCGATGAAGCGATGGCCGAAGATCGGCTTGTCGCGCAGCAGTTCCACGAAACGCTCCGCGATGCGCTGCGCCTTCGGAACATCCGGCTGCTCGAACGGCTGCTTGCCCGCCTTGTCGCGCATGTCGACGACGCCGATCAGTTTTCCGCGCGCGTAAATGGGCGCGGCGAGCATGCGATCGGTTCCCGCCTCGTACAGGAGCTCCGAGAGGCGCGGCTCCGCGGCCAGGCCGTTCACGAAAAACGGCGTGCGTGCGCGGCCGCAGCGATCGATCAGCGGATCGTTCTCGTCGGCGGTGGCGCGAATGCCGCCGCGAAATCCGTACTCGGTGACGAGCTCGAACTTCGACGTGCCGTCGAACAGATAGAGCGCGGCTTTCGTCGCACGAACCTCGACCGCGCAGTCGTAGAGAATTTCCTTGAGTTTCGGCCGAAGCTCTTCGACGTCGGCGTGCACGGGCGGGATTGTAAGCGCGCGTTACTGCAGCGCGCGCAGCTTCTCGACGATTTCCTGCTCGGTGGGAAAACGTCCCTCGTCTCGTTTCGAGAAAAGCGTCGTGTTGTCGTAGGAAACGACGAAGATGCCGCCGCTTCCACGCACGAGCTCACTCTCGATCCCGAGGGTCTTTTTGATCTCGGCCGCCAGACTGGAGGCCCGGGGTAAGTAGTTTCAAACCCCGCAATAGTCGATTCGAACGGTCATGTGATTTCCTACTGCGTTTCCACGAGTACGGCCGTGACGTTGTCGAGGCCTCCCCGCTCGTTCGCCGCGTCGATGAGCTGCTGACACGCGCGAAGAAGGTCGCCTTTGTTCGACGTCACGATCCGGAGGATCTCACTTTCAGGGACCATGCCCGTGAGGCCATCCGAACAGAGCAGGACCACGTCGCCCGGTCTCGCCTCGATCTCCGAGGCGTCCGGCGTGACCTGCAGCGCGCCGCCGAGGGCGCGGGTGATGACGTTGCGCAGCGGATGCTTCTCCGCTTCCGCTTCGGTGAGCATCCCCGCCTGCACCTGCTCGAACACCCAGGAGTGATCGTTGGTGATGCGGGAGAGCTGTCCTTCGCGAATGAGATAGGCGCGCGAATCGCCGACGTGCGCGACCGACACCGTCGAATCGTCGGCCAGACAGGCAACGACGGTCGTGCCCATGCCGCGCAGGCGGGCGTCTTTGCGCATCGCCTCGAGGACGCGCGTGTTCGCCATCCGCACTGCCGCCATGAGGCGATTCGTCGAGCGCTTGAAATGCTCGTCGTATGCGTGAGGCCAGGTGCCGTCGTCCTCTTTCGTATGGACGATGAACTCGTTGATGGAGTCGACGGCGATGCGCGAGGCGATCTCGCCGGCGGCGTGGCCGCCCATGCCGTCGGCGACGAGGAACAGCTTCGCATTGTCTTCGACGAGGAACGCGTCCTCGTTGTGCTGGCGCTGCCGGCCGACGTGGGTGAGCCCGTATGCCTTGACGTTCATGCCCGATCAGCGTTTCCCGAAAATCGAGAAGCCGCCTTTCCCCGCCTCCTTCGAACCGCGCAACTCCGCCAATGCATTGAGCGCGTCTGCGTTCGACGCATCCCACTTGAGCGTTTCTTCGAAATAGCGCTCCGCCTTCGCACTGAGGCCGGCGCGCTTACAGAGCAGCCCCGCGTCTTTCAGATACACGGGATTCATCGGCTCGCGCTGGACGGCCGTTTCGATCGCCTGCACCGCCTGGCGCAACTGCGACGGAATGCGCGCCGCGGCGAGCGCGAGATAGTGAAAAGCCTTCGCATCCTGCGGATTGTGCTTCGACGCGAGATCGAAGTTTTCCAGCGCGCCCTTCATGTCGCCCTCTTTGTACGCCTTGACGCCCTTCTGCAGGTATGCCTTCGCAATCTGGGCAAAGTCGACGTTCTTGGAGGAACCGGAGGAAATCTCCCCGTCATGCTGGCGGCGCCTCGCCGGATTGGTCAACACGTTGACGGCTTCGGTGAGCGTCTGGAACTTGCGCTCCGCGCCCGCCTTGTCGTCGCCCCGGTAGCGGTCGGGGTGATTTTCACGCGCGAGTTGCCGGAAGCGGTCGCGGATCTGCTGTTCGGTCGCAGACCGTTCCACACCCAGAATCTCGTAGTAGTTGACCTTCATTCAGCTTTTCTTGGTCCGATTGAGAAAGGCCTTGCGCGCCATGTCGCGGACGACGTGCTGAACACCCTTGTCGTCCTTCAAGCCTTTCAAATCACGCAAGGTTAAACGATTGATCAACGGCACCACAACCCCCACCGGCGCCTTCGGATTGCGCACGAGCCCGAGGAGGATGTTGTACTTGCTCATCCAGTCGCGGCGGAGGGAGATGAGGCGCAGAACCTCGTCTTCGACATTGCGCATTGCGGCGATCAGTTCCGCTTCCTGCTCGGTCATGCGGGGATTGCGCATGACGGCGGCACAAATGAGTTTGTTGCGGTCGCGCACGAGGATCATGCG
>JALYOB010000720.1 GCA_030857085.1 Acidobacteriota bacterium
CACTCCAAACCTCGTCCTCCAATGAAAGCTGCTCGAGCTTCCTTGCCGGCAAATCATTCTTGAAATAGATCACCCGCGGCGAAAGCGCCCGCCCGAGCACCTCCACGATCACCGGCTTCAGCTGATCGATGCCGCGGTTCGACAGCTCGACCACCACCACATCGTCATACCGGTCGACGACGATGCTGCTCAGCTCATCCCCTTCCGCGTGCACGATGCGCGCGGCATTGGTCGTCCCGTCGAAGATCGGGGCGCGGCGCGCGAGCGCGTTCTCGAGCCGCTTTGCGATCAGCTCCGCATTCAGCTCTTCCTCGCCGAACGTCAATGCGCGCAGACGAATCTGCGAGTGGCGCGAGTAGAGGCCGGAGGCGATGACCGTCCCCTCGCCGTCGACCAGATCCGCGATCGCGGCGTCTTCCGGACCGCGCTCGGAGTGGATCGCGCCCGCGAAAATCCAGGGGTGGCGATTCGCGATCACGCGCTCTTTCCCCCGTTTGAGCACGAGGCGTTTCCTACGTTGCGGAGTGAACCAGTCGTCCTGCATCGATGCCGTTATAATCCGGGCGATGTCGATCGCGCGAACCCGTCAGTTCCACACGCAGTGCCAGGAGGAGGTCTACCGTCAGGTGAAGGCCTACCTGGACGAGCTCGTCGATGACCATTCCGACGATGCAGACCACTGCGACTTCTATCTGAAATACGGCTCGACCGTGCTCGAGATCTCGATCGATGCGTACGAGGAAGACGACGCGGTGATCGAGATCCTCGCGTTCTGTGTGCATGGCGTGGAGCCGACGTTCGAGCTGATGCAGGAGCTGCTGCATCTGAACTCCGAGCTCTCCCTCGGCGCGTTCTCGATGGTCGACAATGACATCTTCTTCTCGCACTCGTTCCTCGGCCGCCGGCTGCGGCCCGAGCAGTTGATCGCGTCGCTCGATGCCGTAGCGAGCGTCTCCGATCTCTACGACGAAAAGTTCGTCGGTAAATATGGCGGGCAGACCGCGATCGAGCGCCTCCGCAGCAACGCGAAACGGGAGCGTTCGGCGGTCGTCCACGCGCAGAACAACTGAGTGCAAACGACGGCACATCCATTGCTGTATCGGTGGCCGATGACCCGTAACGGAGCCCTCGTTCCTCTCGCACTAGCAGCCGCGCTGCTGGCCGGCGCGTGCACCGGCGGCACCGAGTCGAAGGCCGCCGAAGAGAAGGCGCCCGGCCGCGAGGCACCGCCCGCGCAGCAGGCGGCCATTGACGCGCAGAAGGCCATCACCGGCATCAACTCCGCGATTCCGATTTATCAGGGCGCGGAGTATCGCGACGACCTCACCCGCCGCGACGAAGTCATGATCCGCAATCGCTACGGCGCGAACGCCGCGGTCTACACGCTCGCCACCGACGACTCGTTCCCGCAGGTCTTCCACTACTACACGACGTATCTCGCGCAGTTCCGCGGCTTCCCGGCCCAGGACACGTATCCGCCGGAGCAGAAGAACTGGCGCACGCTCGAAGTGCAGCTCAATCAGGCCATGCAGGACCCGTTCATTCCGGGCGAGGCGCTCGATCCGAACGGCAAGCAGGTGATGCTGCAGATCGCGGAGACCGAGGCGGAGCCGAAGACGGTCATTCGCTACATCGTGACCGATCGTCCGGCCACGCCCGCGCAGCCGGTGACGACCGCGTCGAACGGCGATCCCGCGGCCGCGGTCGCACGGTAGACGAGAGTTCAAAGTGAGCGGGCCAGGCCCGCGTGAGATGTTCCGGCGCATCCTGATTCCGACCGATTTCTCGACCGCATCCGAATGGGTGTTCGAGGACGCCGTGCGCGTTGCCGGTGCGACCGGCGCCGAGATCGTGATCCTCCACGTGCGGCTGACGTGGGAGTCGAAGCCCGACGAGCTCCGCTTCCCCGCCGATCCGTCTCTCTACGAATACGCCGAACAGCTCGAGCTCGAGCGCTTACGCGATCGGGTGCGCCGCGCGAACGCGAGCATCAGCACACGTCTCATCGTGCGGCAGGCGCCCGACGTCAGCGAAGAGATCTACCGCACCGCAAAGTCCGAAGAGGTCGACCTGATCGTCGTCGCGACCCACGGACGCCATCACGTCGCGCATCTGCTGGTCGGCTCGACGACCATGTCCCTGTTGAAAGAACCGCCTGCACCGGTGCTCGTGGTTCGCTACGGCATCCGCAAGCGGCAGTCGCTCCACTGCGCGATCGTGCCGCTGCATCTGCAACAGACCTCGCATCGCGCGCTCGAGCTCGCAGCGCGCGTCGCCAAGGAAATCCATCTCGTTACGGTCTGCAACGACGACGACCGTCAGCGCGCCGAAGCGCTGCAACGCGAAGTCGCGGCGAGCGTGCCGCACGCGAAGACGGTGATCCTCTCCGGCAAGGATCCGGAGGAGGAGATCGTCAAGTACGCCGCCAAGCATGACGGCGATGCGATCTTCCTCAACGCGGCCAGCGAGCCAGGCAAGCGAAAGATCGACATCATCCGCACCGCACCCGTACCG
>JALYOB010000264.1 GCA_030857085.1 Acidobacteriota bacterium
GGATGACACGTGAAGGGAGCGACACGGGCCGGTGTCATCCTGAGCGAAGCGAAGGACCTTCTCCGTGGCCTGCTGGAAGGTCCTTCGCCGTCTCCGCGGCTCAGGATGACACCACGGGGCTGGTGTCATCCCGAGCGGCCGGAGCCGCGAAGCGGCGGGATCCGCTTCCGACGGAGCGAGCCTCGCGCTGAATGAAGGGGATCCCTCGACCGTCCTGCGGCGCTGTCGCGCCTCTGGCGGCTCGGGATGACACGTGTCCTGAGCGACGCGGGCTGGTGTCATCCTGAGCGAAGCGAAGGACCTTCTCCGTGGCCTGCTGGAAGGTCCTGCGCCGTCTACGCGGCTCAGGATGACACCCATACCGCCCTGGCAACTCGCCACACGCCACTCGCCACGCGCAACGCGCCTATTCTTCCCTTCCCACCGGATACAACCTCGCCCGTTCGTCGTACCAGGGCGTCCGTTCATACAACCACTGCAGGCGCGCGCGGGAGTCGCCGCGGAATGTCGCGTCGCTTTCGATCTTTTTGCGGAACTCTTCGGCGAGTTTCGGATCTTCGGCCAGGATGCGCTCGGCCATCGGTTCCATGATGTACGCCTCGACGTATTCGGTCGGGGCGAGGATGGAGTTGAAGAAGCCCCACTGGAAGAGCGAGTCGGGCGAGGAGGGCTCGAGCAGGAGCACGGCGAGTGTGCCGAGGGGCTGGTCGGTGGGGATGCGGAGCGTGCCGGCGGGGAAATGTTCGCGGCGGCGTTCGGCCGTCGCGGGGGCGGTCACGCGCACGTGGCCTTCGAACTGGTCGTCGGCGAACTTCGGCGCGTCGAAGCGGTACATCGTCAGCTCGACGTCGCGCGGCGCGGCGAGGCGTTCGTATTGGATCCCGTGCAGGTCGAGCACTTCGATCACGTCGCGCCATGACGGCGGGACGTAATACGCCGTGGGACGGGTGATGCTCGACGCGACTTCGCTCGCGATCTTCATCGTCGTGCGATTGCTGACCGGACGGCCGAGCCATTCGGTGCGCACGCCGCCGCTGATGGGAGAGAGCGTGCGACGCGATTCGACGCCTAACACCTCCACCTCCACACCGTTGCTCCCCTCGGGCACGCGCCACGAGAGCGGAATCGAAGCGGGACGCGCGTCGCGTGCGGTGCGGACCGCGGCGCGCAGATTCGCGGCATCGCGGGCGACCGTCCGGAGCGTCTGTTCGAGAAAGACGTAAGTGCCGAGGACGCGCTGGTCGTACGGCTTGAGGGAGTGGTTCTCGACCAGGATCGAGGCGATGTGGCGCGCGTCGCCGTAGCCGTGCGAGAGGCGGGGATCGGTTTGTCCAGACGTGACGCCCGCGAGCGGATCGTCGGTGAAGATGAGCGGGCCGGGGATGTGTCCCATCTGCGTGAGTCCCGCGTCGACGGCGGGACGATAGGTGGAGCTGAGCCAGTTCGCGATCGACGGCGAATGACCTGCCGGGCCGTTCCAGCCGTACGTCACGTCGTACTGATAGTCGGCGCCGTCGGTGACGTGAAGGTCGATGTACATGTCGGGCTGCCACGTGTCGAGCGCGCGCAGCATCGCGCGCATCTCCGGCGCGTCGCCCTTCATGTAGTCGCGATTGAGATTGAGGTTGAGCGCGTTCGTGCGCCAGCCGCCTTCGACCGGGCCGCGCTGGTTGATGCGCGTGAAGCGGGAGAAGCGTTCGTGACCATCGACGTTGAAGATGGGGACGAAGAGAAAGTTCGCGCCGTCGAGCAGATCGCGTTTCGTGCCGCGCACGGTCATGTCGCGCAGGAGCATGAGCCCCGCGTCTTTGCCGTCGATCTCGCCCGCATGAATTCCTCCCTGCGCAAACACGATCGGCTTGGTCGTGCGGCGCAGCGCGTCGGGCGTGAATGCGCGTTCGCGCGAGGCGATGACGAGCCAGATGTCGCGTCCTTCGCCGCTCTTGCCGATCGAGATCATGCGCAGGTTCGGCGAGGCGGCGACGAGCTTGCGCAGGTAGGCGAACGTCTCGTCGTAACGCGGCGTGGTGCGCAGTTGATCGCGTTCCGACGGCGTGACCCACGGGTCGGTGGCCGGCACGACGAGCGCGCGGCTCGCGCCGTTCCATGGAAGTGCGGGGGGAAGGATGGCCGTCTGTGCGGAAGGGGCGGAGGTGAGCGTCGCGGAGAGAAGAAGCGCCGTCAGCATGGACGCTTCATAGCACGAACGTCAGTCGAAGATGTCAGCGAGCGGTATCGAAAGCTCGGGCAGGAGCGGCGCAGAAGCGCCGTCATCATGACGGCGCTTCTGCAACACAGCCGCAGATCAGTGGCGCGCGCCGCGCGTTTTCGCGGTCGACGCGCAGCCGAGGGGATCGAACGGCGAGGCGTAACGGAAGGCGGCGGTGAGCGTCGAGGTCGTGCCGTCGAAGTTGGTGACGATGATCGTTGCCGGGCGCGGGTTGTTGGCGGGGACGCGTGCGGTGATGGTCGTCGCGTCGACCACCGTCACGTTCGTCGCGGCGGTGGTGTTGAACGTGACGGTCGCACCGGGTGCGAAGCCGGCGCCTTCGATCGTCACGTCGATGCCGCCTTCGGTGGTCGAGCAGCGCTGACTCACCCGGCGCACCACCACGCCGGTGGCGCGCACGTTGATCGACGGGCCGACGCTGGCCACTTTGCCGGCCGCATTCAGCACCGCGATCGGGTAATCACCGGGCGCGATGTCGTTCGGCAGGCGCACGACGGCGCGGGTGGGGAAGAGCGCGACGTTCGGCAGCACGCGTCCGTCGATGGCGAACATGTACGGCGTCCGGAGCGCCGTTCCCTGCAGCACGATCTCCGCGCCGGCCGCAGCGGCCGGAGTCACGCGCGTGATCTGCGGCGGTGCGGCTTCGGTGATGGTGAAGAGCGGACCGCTGGTCGACGTCGGGCCACCGGCGCGCGTCACGTTGACGCTCACTTTGCCTGCCGGTGCGTCGGGTACGACGACGATCTGCGCGGTGCTCAGCGTGTCGAGCACGCGTGCGGGGACATTGCCGAACGTGACGGCGTCGCTGTGACGGAAGTTGAGGCCGGCGACGCTGACGATCTCCCCCGGCGCCGCAGTGAGGGGACTGATGTTCGTGATCTGCGGCGCGGGATCGGAGCCGTTGTTGAACGTGAAGGCAGCCGTCAGTTCGGCGCCGAAGCCGGTGCAGACGAGGCGCACGTTCGTCGTGCCCGCCGCATGTTGCGGAGTCGTCGCGGTGATCAGCGTGGCATCGCGGACGGACGCAGTGACGGCGGGCGCATCGCCAAAGTACGGCCAGCAGCTCGCCGCGATGTCGCTGCCCAGAATGCGGACCGCTGTCCCTCCTGCCGTCGTTCCGGAGGTGGGGACGATCGAGGAAAGCATCGGCGCGGACGAGCGATAGGTGAACGCGTCGCGCAGCGTGCTCGTCTCGAGGCCGCACGAAATCCCCACATCGACTGCACCCGCTGTATGCGCAGGCGTCCTCGCGCGCAGGCTCTGCGCGTTGACGAACACCGTCGATGCGGGAACGCCGCCGAACGTCACAGTGCAATCGTTGCGGAAGAGGATTCCGGAGACGTCGACGGTCATGCCGCCGGCGGTCGAACCTTCTTCCGGCTGGATGCCGAGAATGGTCGGCGTGGTCGGCGCGGCAACGACGCGGCCGACGATGTTCGCCGTGGCATTGCCGTACTCGATCGGCAGCCTGGCGGTGATGAAGATCAGGCCTTCATTCACGCCTTTGATCTCGAACGTGCCGTGGCCGCCCGGCGGGATGAGAAACGCCGGCTGTGTCGAGACCTCTGCTCCCGCGTTGAGCGTCGCGACGACCGGAGTCGTATTCGCAGGCTGCAGGATCGCGTGCACCATGGTCGCCTGGCCGGGATAGAGCGTCAGCTCCGCGGGCACGAGGGTGAATTGCACGGCGGTGTAAGCCGTCACGCGGATCGACGCGGTGTTGCCGCCGTACGACTGCGGGAAGGTGACGGTGACGTCGCCGACTCCCTGCGCGAGCGCACGCACGTCGAAGGACACGCGATTGCTGCCGGCGGGCAGCACGACCGACGCCGGCACCGAGATGATGTTCGGCGCATTCGTCGTGACGAGGAACGTCGCATCGGTCGCAGGCGGTGTGCTCACCTGAATCGACGCGCGGCTCTTTTCGCCCACCGCGATCTGCAACGCGCTCGGACCAACGCCCGGATCGTCGTCGACGATGGTGACGGTCGCGGACGATCTGCCGAGGGTGATGTTCTCGGTCATCGGCAGCAGCTGAACGGAGAACTGTTCGGTCGGTTCGGGACGGACATCGCCGCGGATCGGAACGGTGATGTTCCTCGTCATCTCGTCGTCGAACTGGACGACGATGAACCGCGTTTCGAAATCCTCCCCCGCGACCGCGGTGCCTGCAACCGTTTGATACACGAGCTGCCCACCCACGGGCTGCGTCGACCGAAGGGTGAGGACGGCGTTCGTGGGACCGTTTCCTTCGGTGACTTCGATGTCGCTGATGGTGATCTCGGCGATCGGCTCGTTGTCGCGGATCTCGCCGGAGACCGAACCCTGATCGCGTCCGTCGAGCGTCAGGCGCACGCGGACGTACTCGGTCGGTTCGGACACTTTGTCGCCGACGATGGAGATGCTGAAGGTCTTCTCGACTTCGCCGGGCGCGAACGTGACGCTGCCGCTCGCGGCGATGAAATCGGCGGGCTGTTTCGCCGTCGAGCTACTGGTCTCGCAGCTGAGCACCAGCGGCGCTTCCGACGGAACGGTAATGCCGATCAGGAACTGCATCGGCTTGGTCCCGCTGTCGCCCTCCACCACCGATGTGTTCCTCACATAGGAGACTCGCGGCCGCTGCTCGTCATCGATGATGGTGATCTGGATCGTCGACGGCGCGCGGATCTCGCCATTCACCGCATTCTGCAGGGTCACCGTGAACGTCTGATCGCCCTCGAAGAAGGCGTCGTTCGCAAAAGGAATGAAGACCGACTTCGAGGTTTCGCCTTCTTCGAACGACAGGACGCCGTTTTTCGCCGTGTAATCGCTGCCTGCTTTGGCGCTCCCGTCCGCGGTCGTGTAGCCGACCGACGCGGCTCCCGCGCCTCCGATGCGAAGGACCTCGAAGGCGATGCCGCCGTTAAATTCGAGCGTTGCGGCGGTCTCTCTGCTGAACTGGAACGCGCCCGCTCCGATCACGTACGCCGCTCTCGAAAGTTCCGAGGTGCCCTCGATCGTGGAGGTGGTGGTGGCGAAGACGTCGTTGCCCGTTCCCGCCGCGGACTGCGCCATGGAGTGCGTGAATGTGGCCGCGCCGTTCGCGTCCGTCTGCACATCCACGGCGGCGATTCTCTTTCCGCTGGCGCCGTAAGCGGCGGCATCGCGCGAGCCGCGATAAAGCTCGATCACGAAGCTGGAGTTCGGGGTTGCTTTGAGCGAACCGCTGATGGTCATGGTGCCATTCAGTTCGGTGGCTCGTTCGATCACAGGGAAATTCAGGAGATTGTTCGGGCCGGAGTCGCGATCCTCCGCATCGTTCGGCGTGTGCCCGCTGCCGGCGGGCGACGAAGGACCGTCGAGATCGATCGCGATGGCGAGGCTGCGCCCGAATTCGTTGCCGAGGAACACGTTGCCGGTGCCGCTGCCGGCGGAGATGCCGGCCCCCGTTGCATTCGCGATGACGTTGTTGCGGATGGCGTTGTTGCTCGAGTTGCGCCCGATCACGATCGCGAACGCGTTCGGGAGGCTCTGGCCGTTGCGCGTGATGCCGATAAAGTTGCCGGTGATCGTCGCGTTGGTCGAGCCGAAGTCGATCTGAATGCCGACCGTCGCGCCGCCGATGACGTTGTCCTGGATGGTCACGTTGGCAGGGGAGCCGGCCGTCGCGACGAGGTTGATCTGCGTTTGTGTCTGCGCGGCGAGGGGGGAGCCGCTGGCGGTCGTGCCGAAGCGATTCGACGTGGCGGTGATCTGGTTCGTGCCGCTGACCTGCAGGCCGAATTCGGTGTTGCCGCTGATCACGTTGTCGCGAATCGTTCCGCTGCCGGAGGCGGCGATGCCGCGGCGGTTCGGCTTTGCGAATGTGCCGTCGCGATCGGTGCCGATGTAGGACGCGCTGACGCTTGCGTTGCTCGCGAGCACTGCCCATGCGGGCGCCTGATTGATGACCACGGCGATGAGGCTCGAGCCGTTCGTCAATGAAACGAGCGCGGCGTCACTGCCGGCCGGTACTGCGCTTCCGTCGATCTCGATGAGCGGCTTGCTCGCGTAGCCGGGCTGCGTGCGGCCGTCGATGGTGACGCCGTTGACGCTCGGCAGCGGCGAATGCAGCGCGATCGTCTGCGCGCCGCTGCCGATGGCGAAGGCGATCGTGTCGCCATTCGCCGTCAGGTTCATTGCCTCGCGCAGCGTGCCTGCGCCCGAGTCGTTTGCACTCGTGACGGTGCGCGTCGCCGCGAACGTGGTTGTGGCGAGAAAAACGAGCGGGAGAAACGTGACGCGGCGCAGGAAGGTCATATGGATTTTTCAGGTGATCAGTGGCGCGCGCCGCGCGTCTTCGACG
>JALYOB010000721.1 GCA_030857085.1 Acidobacteriota bacterium
GCTCGACGAGCCAACCAACCACCTCGACATCGAATCGATCGTCTGGCTCGAGCGCTTTCTCAAAGGCGTTCCCGCAACGATCCTCATGACTTCGCACGACCGCGACTTCATGAATCGCATCGTCTCGAAAATCATCGAGATCGACGAAGGCGACATCGTGACGTATTCGGGCGACTACGACTTCTATGTGCGCGAACGCGAACAGCGCGAGGCCAATCAGGAAGCGGCGTACGCGCGGCAGCAGGCGAAGCTCGCGAAAGAGCAGCGTTTCATTGAACGCTTCACCGCGCACGCGGCCAAAGCAGCACAGGTGCAGAGCCGCGTGAAAATGCTCGAAAAGCAGGAGCGCATCGAGCCGCCGAAAAAGCGGAAGGCGATGAAATTCGATTTCCGCTCGCCGCAACGTTCGGGCGAGGACGTGGCCACATTGAAGTCGGTAAAAAAAGCCTTCGGCCCGCGCACGATCTATGACGGCTTCGATTTTCTGGTGCGTCGCGGCGAACGCTGGTGCGTGATGGGGAAAAATGGCGCGGGCAAATCGACGCTCCTGAAAATGGTCAGCGGCTCATTGCAGCCCGACGCCGGTTCGGTGCGACTGGGCGCGAGCCTGAAAATGGGCTATTTCTCCCAGCAGGCGCTCGACGTGCTCGATCCGGAGCTGACGGTGTGGGAGCAGATCCAGAAGGATTTCCCGCTCGAAAGCATCGGCACGTTGCGCAATCTGTTAGGCGCATTTCAGTTCTCCGGCGATGACGTCGACAAACGCATTCGCTCCCTCAGCGGCGGCGAGAAATCACGCCTGGTCATGGCGCGCATGCTCCTCGACCCGCCCAACTTCCTGGTGCTCGACGAGCCGACCAACCACCTCGACCTCGCCACAAAAGAAATGCTCATCGAGGCCCTGCACGACTTTGAAGGAACGATGCTCTTCGTCTCGCACGACCGCACCTTCCTCCGCGGCCTGGCCAATCGCGTGCTGGAGTTAGGCGGCGACGAGCATGCCGGACCGGTGCTCTATGGCGGGTCGTATGTGGAGTATGTGGAACGCACGGGACGCGAAGCACCCGGCGTCCATGCGTAAAGCGGCATAGCCGCTTTACGCATGGCGCGTTACCGGTTCTCCGATCTCCCCCGCCCGCACACCCGTTGCCGCACGCCGCGTCTGCGCGCGGCTGTCATTAGCCAGTGGCGCCCAGGCGAAATGGCCCAGACACCCGACACCCGACACCAAACGGACAACGGATAACGGACAACCGAGAACCGACAACCGCCAACCGACAACCGACAACGCAATTTCACACTCCCCATCCGCGTTGTCCGTTCGTATGTCATTTTCTTCACTCGGACTCAGTCCGAAGCTTTTGCAGTCCACCATTGACGCCGGCTACTCGACGCCGACACCGATTCAGACCGCGGCCATTCCGCACGTTCTCGCGTCGCGCGACCTGATCGGTATTGCACAGACCGGCACCGGCAAGACGGCCGCGTTCGTCCTGCCGATCCTCGAGAAACTCGCACAGAACCCGCAGCCTTCGCGCAATCCGCGCGCGCTCATCGTCGCGCCGACGCGCGAGCTCGCCGCGCAGATCGAAGAGAACGTCCGCATCCTCGGCAGGACCACCCGGGTGCGCTGCGCCACCATCTTCGGCGGCGTCGGCGAAGGTCCGCAGATCGCTGCATTGCGCCGCGGTGTCGACGTCCTCGTCGCCACGCCCGGACGCCTGCTCGACCTCATGGGTGCGGGACACGTTTCGTTGCGCGACGTGAAAATCGCCGTGCTCGACGAAGCGGATCGCATGCTCGACATGGGTTTCCTTCCGCAGATCCGCCGCGTCGTGAACGCGCTGCCGAAAGAGCGGCAGACGCTCCTCTTCTCGGCCACCCTCTCGACCGACATCGAGAAGGTCACCGCGGAGTTTCTGCGCAATCCGGAGACGGTCGAGATCGGACGCCGCTCGAATCCCGCGGCGACCGTCACGCAGTTCCTCTACCCCGTCTCGAAGAGCCGCAAGATCTCGCTTCTCGTGCACCTGCTGCGCGACAAGTCGCTCGACTCGGTGCTCGTGTTCTCGCGCACGAAACATGGCGCCGACAAGATCGCGCGCAAGCTGCAGCAGGCGAACATCAGCACGGTCGCGCTGCACTCGAATCGCAGCCAGAACCAGCGCATTGCGGCGCTCGACGCGTTCAAGGCGGGACGCGCACGTGTGCTCGTCGCCACCGACATCGCCTCACGCGGCATCGACGTCGACGGCATCTCGCACGTCATCAACTTCGACTTCCCGATGCATCCGGAAGACTACGTCCACCGCATCGGCCGCACCGGCCGCGCGGAACAGGTCGGCGATGCGATCAGCTTCGTGACGGCCGAGGATGAGCCGTATGTGCGGGACCTCGAGCGGATGACGAAGAAGACGATCGCGCGCAAGCGCCTCGACGACTTCGACTACACCGAAGTCGCGCCGCTCGTCGCCCACATCGCGCCGTCGTCACGCCCGGCGAACGCGCCGCG
>JALYOB010000265.1 GCA_030857085.1 Acidobacteriota bacterium
CCGCTTTCACTCCGTTCTGCGGCTTCGCCGCAAGCGAAAGCGGCGACTGGCGTCGCCGCACTCCAAACTTACTTCAGCGTCAGCGCGACGGAGGCTCCCGGCGTCACGCCTTCCTGCATCGCGCTGGGATCCGTGGCGGGCTTGGTGAGCGGATCGCCGTCGGAGTCGAGTCTTGCTTCGACGCGGAATGTGGGCGGGAGAGGCTGGCCCATCATCGAATCGGCGGAGGTCAGTTCCACCGTCATCGGGAACTGCGTGGCCACGACGCGCTTCACGGCGACGGGAGGGCCGCCGGTGCCGTTGCGGGCGATCACGAAGAGGACACCGCCGCGGGCGGGGGCGCCGTTGGCGAGGGAGATCGAGACGCGTACGGCTGGACCCGCCGGAGCGGCGCTCGGGCCGGGTGCAGCGGCGACGGCGGGTGCGCCGTCGATGGGCGGGTGGTTCGGGGGGAGCTCCTGATTGCCGTTCTGCGCGAGTTGCTGCTTCATCTGCGCGAACAGTTGCTCGAGGCGCGGCTTGTCGTTCGGGGATTGTTTCGCCGCCTCGTTGATCATCTTCTGCGCGTCGGCGAGGCGGTCGCTTTGTGCGTAGATCCAGGCGAGGGCGACCCAGCTGTCGAGATTCTTCGGATCCGCCTGCGTCGCATGCTGCAGCATCTTCGTCGCCTCGGCCGGATCGCCCATGGCCATCCGCACGAGTCCCTGGAACGTCAGTGCGCGGGCGTCGTCGGGCGATTTTTCGAGGACGAACTTCGTCTGCTCGAACACGCCCATCAGGTTCTCGCGCTCGAGGTACGCCTGCGCGAGATCGTTGCGCAGTTGCAGGTTGTTCGGCTCGCGCTGCACCGCCGCTTCGAGTTGCTGCACCTGCGGATCGCTCTGCACAGGCTGCTGTTGTTGCTGCTGCGGCTGCGCGGCGGTCATGCCTCCGGTCGGAACGCCGCCTTCTTGACGCGGCGTGGCCTGCTGCATCACGAAAAAGCCGAGCGCCGCGAGCGCGGCCATCGAGCCGGCGCCCCAGAGGAAGCCTTTGATGGTCGGATCCATCGCCGACGCACTCCGCGCACCGCTCGGCTCCTCGGAGCCGCGCTGAGTGCGAGGCGCTGCATCGAGCTGGCGCAGCACATCCGCGGTTTCGCGCTCGAGACGCGCGCGTTCATCGGCGGCGATGGCGGGATCACGCAACTGCGCGACGAGCGCATCGCGTTTGGCTTCGAGATCCTGCAGTGCGAGATCGCGTTCGCCGCCGAGCGTTTTCGCCGTTCTGCGTTTGTTGAAGAAGAAAACGAAGAGCGATCCGAGAATGAGGCCCGCGGCGAGAATCGATACGGCGCTCGCCCAATCTGTCTGCGCGTTCACTGCTGCTTTCCTCCACCCACCAGGTCTCGCACACGCGCGACGTACGGGTCTTCCACTTCAGCGGCAGCGGGCGCCTCGCTTTTCGCAGACGGCTGCGCTTCGAGCTTCTTCAGTTTCATGTAGACGATGATGGCGCCGAGGATCAGCGCTCCGATGGGGAGCAGCCAGACGAGACTCGTGGCGCCTTCGAACTTCGGCTTGAGCAGCACGAACTGGCCGTACGAAAGCTCGAAGTATTTGAGAATCTGCTCTTCGGTGTAGCCGCGCTGCAGGAGCTCGCGCACCTGCCCCTTCATGTTGACCGCCATCTCGGACGGCGAGTCGGCGACCGACATCCCCTGACAAACAGGACAGCGCAATTCGCCGCCGACTTCCGCCGTGCGCTCCTCGAGCATCGCGCCGGTGAGCGGCGTTCCCTGCGGCGCGCCGACGAACTGCGCGGCGTCGGGGACTTTCAGTTGCAGCAGCAGAAGCAGCGTGAAAACGATCAACGCATCACCTTCCGCAGATTCTCCTGCAAAGCCTCGGTCGACATCGGGCCGTTGAACTTCGCCACGATTACGCCGTTCGCATCGAGGAAGAACGTCTCCGGCACGCCGCCCACGCCGTACGCGATCGCGGTCTTGCCTTTGTCATCGACGACGGTCGGATACGCCTGGCCCCGCTGCTGGAGAAAGCTGAGGATCTTCTCTTCCTGATCCTGAAAAACGACGCCGAGGAATTGCACGTTCGGCTGCAGCATGCGGGCGTTCGCGACGAGCACCGGATGCTCTTCCCAACACGGCCCGCACCAGGTTGCCCAGAAGTTGAGCACCACCGGTTTGCCGCGCAGCGATGCGAGATCGACCACCCGTCCGCTGCCTGCTTCTTTGAGCGCGAACGTCGGCGCGGACTTGCCGATGAGCGGCGACTGAATCGCGCCCGGATCGTTGCCGAGGCCGAGGAAGAGGATGCCGATGAGAACCGCGGCGATCGCGACGCCGACGAAGAGCACCGTCCGGTTCATGCGGTCTCCGCGTTCGCGGGAAGAGAATCCTTCGCCTCGCGCGAAACGATGGCGCGTCGGCGCGACGGAACGAGTCCGAACAGAGCGCCGAGACCCATGGCGATCACCGAAAGCCAGATCCACATCACCAGCGGCGACGCGAAGACGGTGATGCTCGCGGCCTGATTCGCGACGTCGACGTTGCTGAGCGAAATGTAAAAGTCGCCCGCGGCGGTGCTGTAGACGTCGGGCGATCCGATCGGCTCGCGCATCATCTGATACTGATTCATGCGCGGCTCGAGGCTCGCGAGCTGGCGTCCCTCGCGTGAGACGCGGAAGCGCGCCACGATCGAGGTGCGATGCGGCTCGCTGCGCTGTTCGATGCCGAGGAGCGTGACGTCATGACCCGACGCCTGCTGCGTCTGCCCTTTCGTGAAGTGCAGCTCGGTCGCCTGACGCATCGTGCTGCTCACCGCGATCGCAATCATGGCGACGATGAACGCGCCGTGCACGATGTAGGAGGCGAAGCGGCGGCGTCCGCGGCGGAGTTGTCCGTCGATGAATGCGGTGGCTGCGGACTCGCCGCGGCGGACGCGCTGGAGCATCGGCACGAACATCTGCGCGAGCGTCACCTGCGCCGCGTAGCCGCCGAATGCGAGCGTGATCAACGTCCACGGCGCGCGAATGTTGGCAAGGTATCCGAGGAGCGCGAAGAGGGCTGCGCCGATGAGCGGCGGGAGGAGCGCTTTGCGCACCTGCTCGCGCGTGGCGCGTCCCCACGGCAGCGCGGGACCGACGCCGAGCACGAACAGCAGCACCGCGCCGACCGGCACGACCATGCTGTCAAAGTACGGACGTCCGACGCTCATCTGCTTCCCTTTGAGTGCTTCGACCACGAGCGGGAAAACAGTGCCGATCAGCACCGTGAAGGTGAGCAGGACGAACAGCAGATTGTTGACGAGGAACATCGCCTCGCGGCTCGCGACGCCTTCGATGCGGCCTTCGTCTTCGAGCTTATCGATGCGGAATGCGAGAAGGCCGATCGAGAAGAGCAGCGCCACCGCGAGGAAGCCGAGGATGGTCGGACCGATTGCGCTCTGCGTGAACGAGTGCACGGAGTTGAACACGCCCGAGCGAGTCATGAACGTGCCGAGAATCACGAGCAGAAACGTCGACTGGACGAGCGTGACCGTCCACCCTTTCAGAATGCCGCGGCGCTCGACCACCATGATCGAGTGCAATGCGGCAGTGGCGGTGAGCCACGGCAGAAGGGACGCGTTCTCGACCGGATCCCACGCCCAGTAACCGCCCCAGCCGAGAACCTCGTAGGCCCACCAGCCGCCTAACATGATGGCAATGGTCTGAAAGATCCACGGCAGCATCAGCGACTCGCGCAGCGGCTTGAGAATGCCGTGTCCGAGGCGGCCTTTGAGGAGCGCGGCGCAGGCGAAGCCGAACGGAATGGTCATGCCCACGTAGCCGAGGTACAGAAACGGCGGATGGACGGCCATCAGCACGTGGTTCTGCAGCAGCGGATTCGGGCCGGGGCCGTCGAGCGGCGGATTCGCGACGGTCGTGAATGGATTCGCAGGACCGGCGATGAGGAAGCTGAAGAATGCGGCGCAGCTGAGCCACACGCCGATCGCGTACGGCTGATATTCGGCGTACTGCCCGCGCGTGAGGAACGTGGCCAGTCCGATGTACGCGCCGAGGACGAGTCCCCAGAAGAGAATCGAGCCTTCGAGCGAAGACCAGAGACTGACGATCGTGACCCAGGTGGGGATCGCGCGCGATCCGACCTGCGCGACGTAGCCGACCGTGAAGTCGTGCGTGAGAAGCGCGTACTCCATGAGAAGCGCCGCGCCGATGATGAGGCTCGAATAGAGGTAGGCGAATCGGCGCGTCCAGGTCAGGCCGTCGGCAGAACGCGAGCGGCCGGCGGCGAATCCGAGAAGCGCGCCGGCGGCCGAGGCGAGGAGCGAGGCGAGAATGAGGATGCGTCCGAGCGCCGCGATCATGAGTTCCCCTGCTCGACCGACTTCATCATCCGCTCGAGCTCTTTTTTGTCGACCGGATGGCCTTTCGCGGGCGCCTTGTACTCGTTGTTGTGCGAGACCATGAGGCGGCTCGACTCGAACGTGCCGGAGCGAAGCATCGTCCCCTCCACCACCACGCCGATGTTCTCGCGGAACATCTGCGGCGGAACGGTGGAGGTCTTCACGTGCACGATGCTGGTGGCGTCCTTCACGTCGAACTCGACGGCCGAGCCGCCGAGCTTCCGAATTGAGCCTTTGGCGACCATGCCGCCGAGGCGGATGTTCGCGCCGTACGCCTTCTCGCCGTTCGCGTGAAGATCGGAGGGCGTCCAGTAGTAGACGAGATTCCTGTTGATGCCGCTGGCCGCGATCACGCCGAACGCGAGCGCCGCGACGGCGAACGCGCCGAACATGAACAGCCGCGTTTTGCGGCGCATTTTTTCGGACTCAGTCATGTCTTTCCCGCAGACGGACGAACAGTGTCACTCCATAGACGAGAAAAACGGCCGCGGTGATTCCATACGCAGCCCAGACGTAACTCCAGCCGCCAACGATCACTCCGCCAGTCATGCGAGCTCTCCTGCTTGTTCCCCGATGGGCGCGGCGGGATCGGCGAGTTGCCGCTCGAGCCGCGCCGCGGCGATGCGCGTACGAATCATGATGAAGCCGATCATCAGAAACAGAACGCCGAACGCATTGACGCGCAGCGGCAGGTGAAAGGCCGACGAGACGGTCTGCGGCGTCGACTGCTGCTGATGGAGCGAGTTCCACCATTTGACCGAGTAGTAGACGATCGGCAGGTCGACCGAGGCGATGATCGTGGCGACCGAAGACCAGATGGCGCGCTTCACCGGCTCTTCGACGAAGCTGCGCAGCGCGAGGATGCCCAGCGTCGCGAACAGCAGCACGGCCGTGCTCGTCAGACGCGGATCCCAGTCCCACCAGACGCCCCACGTCGGCTTGGCCCACATGGACCCCTGGCAGCAGAGGAGGAACGCGAACAGCGTCCCGATCTCCAGCCCCGCCTCGAGGCGCGAGTCCCACTTCAGATCATTGCGGAAGAGGAACGCGATGGCGCACCAGAGCGAGAAGAGCACCGCCAGCATCCAGTTCCAGGCGGTGGGAACGTGGACGTACATGATCCGCTGCACGTCGCCCATGTACTGCTCGGCCGGCGTGTGAAACAGCCCGACCGCCGAGCCGGTGACGAGGAGTATCGCGCCGAGCGCGATGAATGCCGATCCTTTTCGCATGGTCTCAGTCCTCGATGACGCGTCCGTACAGAATTCCACACAGCGACCAGTAAATCACGTCAAAGGCGGCGAGCAGCGTCACCCACGACCGCGCCTGCCCCATCGGATCGCCGAGGATGACGTACGACGTAGCCTTCACAGAGGAGAGCAGCGCAGGGACGATCAGGGGAAACAAAAGGAGAGGAAGCAGGGTCTGTTTCGCCTTCAGCTGCGCGGTCATGGCCGCGTAAAGCGTTCCGGGCGCCGACAGTCCGGCGGCGCCGAGAACGATGATGCCGGCGAGCATGAGCACGTTCGTGGTCCCCGCGTCGTAGAGGACGACCATCACCGGAACGAGAGCGATGCCGAGGATCGTGAGCTGCAGCCAGTTCGCAATCGCCTTCGCGTAGTAGAGCGCGCGGGCATCGGAGGGAAGGAGCAGCAGTCCTTCCATGGCGCGGTTCTCCATCTCTCCCTGAAAACTCTCGGCGAGCGTGAGCGTCGACGCGAGCAGCAGCGCGATCCAGATGAAGCCGGCGGAAAACGTGCGCAGCGCCTGCGCGCTCGGCCCGATGGCGAAGCTGAAGAGGAGCAGCGTCACCGCGCCGAAGACGAACACCGCCACGAGCTGGCCGCGCGTGCGCCACTGGAGCAGCAGCTCTTTGCGGAGGGCGGCGGTCAGCATCGGATCCGTTTCAATCGCGCACCTCGTGCGCGAGCACTTCCGCGGCCGGACCCTGCCAGGCGACGCGCCCCTGCTCGAGCACGATCGCGTGGTCGGCGAATCGGGAGGCGCGCTCCCATTGATGCGTGGCCATGAGCACGGTGACGCCGCGGCGCTTGAGCGCGGCGATCACGCCGTCGACGAGGTCGAAGCCCTGCGGGTCGAGCGCGCCG
>JALYOB010000722.1 GCA_030857085.1 Acidobacteriota bacterium
AAGGCGATCGCCCGCGCGCGCTGCGGCATCTCAGGCGCTATCTCACGATCTCCGAACAGCTCGCGGCCGCGCATCCTGTGTCGGCGACGTATCAGGCCGAGGTGAGCTACGCGCACGGCAACCTCGGCGTGATGCATGAGGAGGCGGGCGAGATCGATCGTGCGCTGGCGGAGTATCGCGTTGCCGCGGACCTCGATCGTCAGCGCGTCGCGCACGAGCCGCGCAACGCGAAGTGGCAGAACGATCTCGCGATTTCACTCAATCGCTACGGCGCTCTCCTGCAGATGACCGGCGCCTTGGCCGACTCGGAGAAGGTCTTCGACGAGGAGCTCGCACTGCGCCGCCTCCTCGTCGCAGCCGCCCCGCACGACGCGCAACGCATGGGCCGCCTCGCGGTGACGCTCGGCTATCGCGGCGTGTTGCAACAGATGATGGGCAACACGGCGAATGCACGGGCGTCGTTCCAGGAGGAGCTCGGCCTGCTGACCACGCTCGCCGCGCTCGATCCGACGAACGTGAGCGCGCGCCGCAACCGCGCCGTATCCGAAGCGCGACTCGCGTCGCTGCTACGCGACGACATGCCGCGAGCTCTTGCGATGAGCGGACATGCCGTGGCGGAATTGCGCGAGATTTCGACCAAAGATGCGCGTCCGGGCTGGCGCCGCGACCTCGCGGTGATCATGCAGCGCGACGCGGCGTTGCGCCTCGCCGCGGGAGACTCGCGGGCGGCGCGCGACGAAGTGCGCCAGGCGCTTGCGGTTCTCGAGCCGATGGCCGCGGCCGACCCGCGCAACCCGCAGAACGCACGGACGTTTTGTCAGGCGCTCCTGACTGCCGCCGATGCGGAAGAACGGATCGGCGCACCCGCGGCAGCACGCATGTACCGCATGCGCGCGGCGGCGCTCGCGGCGAACGCGCAGCACGATCCATGGATGACTGCGTGGCGCGCCTACGCGCTGGCATCTCTGGGGCGACACGACGAGGCCGCGCGCCTCGCCGCGCAGCTACTCGCGATCGGCTACCGCGACGGCGACATCGCCTCGCTCGTCAAGCCGCCGCCCCGAACCGCGGCCGCTTCGTAAACCCGCCCATTCGAGTCGCGCCGGTGCGCCGTGCATCGGCCGAAGTGTGGACAGAGAGAAGAGAAGAGAAGGAGAGAAACGATGTCAGCTACAGCTTTCCAAACACGCACCGCGTTCGGAACCGGATCGCCCGAGACTGTCGGACAGGCGCCGGGCTACAACATCATTCAAGAACTTGGCGGCCTCACTTCGGCCGGGTCGGCAGCGGCGGAGACGACGCCAGCGCCGACCTCGCTCTCTGTTTCGATCGTCCTGACGAAAAACGGCGTCGGTGACTACAGTCTCGAAGCAACTCCCCGACTGCTGCCGGTGGATCGCGGCATCTACCTGATCACGTTCACCCTCACCTCGAACGATCCCTCGCTCCAGGTGTGGTTCGCAGGGCCGGGCATCACGTTCTACGGCGAAAGCGTGCCGTCTCTGCGGATTCCGCCTCCTGACGCGCCCTTCAACGTGACGGCGGAGAGCGTCCACGCCATGCACATGCACCTGTTGTGGGCGAATCTCACTGCCGCGCACCAGAGGTCGTATTTCTACACGATCCGTATCTGCGTCCAGGACGGAACGGAGATGTACTACGTCGACGTCGATCCGACAATCGAAAACCAGCCGCCGCTGCTACCGTGAAGTGGTCAGAAGGAGAACGAATCGATGAAAACTCTGCCACCTCCGGATTGTGTCAACGGCCGATGCGTGCAGCCCGCCGTCCCCATCGCGGACCTCGACGCCGTAATGCCGCCGCTGACCATCAACGTCAAAGTCGTGCCGAAAAGTCAGCCCTCGGGGTCCGACGCTCCCTACGAGCCGTACTCCCTCGAGATCGAAGAGGACATGCACCGGATCCTGCGTCTCGGTTCGGGTTTGATGCGGATTGTCTGGACGCTCGACAAGTCGGCGCTCGACGGCCCGCTGCAGGAACTCACGCATTTCGACACGACCGGCATCACGTTCTTCGGTGAGAACGCGCCCTACATCAGCATTCCCGGCGCAAACAGTCGCGACGAGTGGTCGATCATCTGGGCCAACACCCGCGCGATTCATCAACGCTCGTATGCGTATCGAATTCGCGTCGTCGTTGGAAACACGCCGGTCAGCCACGATCCGACCATCGAAAACCAGCCGCCTTTACTGCCCTGACGCGCTTTACAACCTCGCCCGGCAGCGCTCGATCAATCGCTGGAGGCCCATCGCGTCGCCTAACGCGTCGCGGGCCTTCAGCAGCTCGGTCAGCATGTCGGGCGAGGTGATCTCGTCGGCTGCCTCTTCGATCGTGCTCTCAGGCGATTCCATGGCGCCGGCGATGTACGGAATCGCTCGCGCGTCGCGGCGGCGCGCCAGGCCTAACGCGGCTTCATTCGCGACTGCCGAATCCGCATCCCGCAGCCGTTCCGCAAGCGCGGCGCGGATGCGCGGCGTGTCGT
>JALYOB010000266.1 GCA_030857085.1 Acidobacteriota bacterium
GCCGCACTCCAAACGAACTGCAACTCGCGATACGATTCCCGCCATGAGAATTCTCGTCATCGGAGCCACCGGTACCATTGGCCGCGAGATCGTCAACGCGCTCGCGGGCGAACATGAAATCGTCAGTGCGAGCCGCAGCGGGTCGGACGTCAGCGTCGACATCACCGATCCCTCGTCCATCGTCGAGATGTACACGCGCGTCGGCAGAGTCGATGCGGTCATCAGCGCGGCGGGCGGCGGGGCGTGGAAGCCGCTCGACCAGCTCGGCGACGAAGACTTCGCGCACTCGCTGCGCTACAAGCTCATGGGACAGGTCAACGTCGTCCGCTATGGCCTCACGAACGTGAACGACGGCGGCTCGATCACCACCACGAGCGGCGTGCTGTCCCAGTCGCCAATGGTCGGCAGCGCCGCCATCAGTCTCGTCAACTCCGGCCTCGAAGGCTTCACGCGCGCTGCCGCACTCGAAGCGCCGCGCGGCATTCGCGTCAACGTCGTCAGCCCTCCGTGGGTGACGGAAACGCTCGAAGCGATGGGCGCCGCCGACACCTCGCACGGCATGCCCGCAGCCGACGTCGCCCGTGCGTATGTGCGCAGCGTGACCGGGAGTGAAACGGGACAGGTGATTACGCCTTAGCTTGTTGTCGGTTGTCGGTTCTCGGTTGTCGGTTGAGCGCGATTGCACGACCGCTAACGGACAACCGATAACGGACAACCGATAACCGACAACCGATAACCGACAACCGACAACCAACAACCACCTCACTCCCTCGCCCGCGCGAGCCGCATCACGAACTCCGCCCCTTGTCCCGCTCCTTCGCTCCGCGCCTCGATCGTGCCGCCGTGCAGTTCGACGATCGTGCGTACGATCGACAATCCGATTCCCAATCCGCCGAACGACCGTGACGGGCCATCCTCGGCCTGCCGGAATGCGTCGAACACATGCGGCAGAAAATCGCGATCGATGCCGATGCCGGTATCGCGCACGCGCACTTCGATCTCTTCGTCCATTGTGCGCACCGTAACGGTCACGCGTCCGCCGCCGGGGGTGAATTTCACGGCATTGGACAGAAGGTTTCCGATCACCTGCTGGATGCGCATCGCATCACCGTCGACCCGTGCTGGTTCGGCGTCGAGATCCATCATCAGCGTGATGCCATTCGCGCGCGCCGCCGCTTCCACCGCTTCGAACGCACGCCGTATGACCTCGTCCAGCTCGAACGGTTTCCGCTCCAGGGTCAGCTTGCCGGACATCGTGCGCGAGACGTCGAGCAGATCGTCAATGAGTCGCGCCTGAATGCGGCTCGCCTGCTCAATGCTGTCGATTCCCTTGCGGACGAGTTCCGCATCGGCTGCATGTTCCCCGAGAAAAGAAGCCCAGCCGAGGATGGTGGTCATCGGTGTGCGGAGCTCGTGTGAGACCAGCGCGAGGAAATGATCTTTGGCGCGATTCGCCTCGTCCGCCTCGGCGCGCAGACGGCGCTCGCGGACGAGCAATTGTTCGCGCTCGAACTCCAGCGCCTTTCGGTCGGTCACATCGAGAACGATGCCCGCCATGCGCACAGGCGTCCCGTCCTGCAGGCTCGCACTGCCGCGCGCGTGCAGCCAGTGCGTCGAGCCATCCGGCCACACCGCACGAAATTCGACGTCGTATTCGTCGCCCCCTTCGAGCGCCGACTGCACCGCGGCATGCGTCGGTAATCGATCGTCCGGATGAAGGATGTCGAGAAATCGCGCGTACGTGATCTCGCCTTCGTCCGTGACGCCGAACAATTGTTTGGAGACCGGCGACCAGAAGAGGCGATCGCGCCGGACGTCCCAGTCCCAATAGCCGACGTTCGCACGCTCGCCGACAAATTGCACGCGTCCTTCGCTCTCGCGCAATGCAGCATGAACGCGCAATTTCTCCACTGCGGTCCAGACGCGCTCGGCCACGCTCTGCAACAGCGCGACGTCCTGCGCGCTCCAGTGCCGCGGCATGTCGTCGCTGATCCAGAGTTCCGCGACCCATCGCCCTTCGCGCAACAGCGGCACGGCGATGTACGCGCGCTCGCCGGTGGGCTCGTACGTCTGTTCATAATGCGACGCCGTGCGCGGATCGGTTTTCGCGTCTTCGTTGACGACGATGCGCCCCTCTTCGAGCTCGTGACGCGTCGACTCGGGATAATCGGAGACTTTGTAGACGCCTGCGACAGACGGCACGTCGCGGCAATAATCGCGGCGCACGATGCCGCGATCGCGGTCGAGATCGATTTCGGTAAAGAGACAACGCCGGACGTGAAGATGTTCGCCTAACGCGCGCGAAACCTCATAAAGCAGCTCTCCCGGATCTTCATACGCTCCAATGAGCTCACTCACCGCCGCGACGAGCGCCAGCCGCCCCTCGGCCAGCCTTCGCGCGGTGATATCGATCGCGAGGCCGCGCAGCCGCACGAGTTTTCCATCGGCGAATTCGCCGCGCGCCGAATCCTGCACCCAGCGCAACGCCCCGGCAGGCGTCACGACGCGGTATTCGTGAACGAACTCCGGCTCCTCCGGCGTGAGCGACGCGATCACGGACTGCATGCGCTCGCGATCATCAGGATGGACGAGCGCAAAGTAGGCGGCGCCTGTGTCGCCGAGATCGTCGATGCCGAGGAAACGCGCCGTGTCGCCGGCGCGCACGACCCGGTCGGTGGAGAGATCCCACTCGAACGCATTCATGCGCCCGAGGCGGAGCGCTGTGCCCAGCAGGTCAGCGTCGTCGCGCATCGAACGGGACGATAACAAACTAACGCGCGACCTTGTTGCGTTCCATGCGCCGGGGCGGTGCATGGGGTGGGCCATTGGTGGGTGGTTGTCGGTTGTCGGTTGTCGGTTTGGGTTATCCGTTGTCCGTCGTCCGTTCAGGGCGGCGTTGCGCCTGGACGACGAACCGCCCACAACGGAGAACGGAGAACGGACAACTTCAACCGACAACCGACAACCGATAACCGACAACAAACAACCAACAACCAACATCAGCCGCCTGTCCCATCCGGCGACTTCATTCGATAGTGCATGCCGCGCGCGAAGCGCCAGAGGCCGTCGGGGTCGCGCCGCCAGACCTGGAGGTCTTTCATGTAGCGCGTGGTCGTCGACGGCGGGTCGGCGCGAGTGGTGGTTGTGGTCCAGACGATGCGCGCGATGCCGAGGTTGCCGGAGATGAGGATTTCCTCGATGTGGGGCTGTGTGGTGACCGTGACGCCCGATTCGAGCTTTCCCATCTCGGCGTAATCCTCAGCGAGGGTTTTGTAGTCGGCGTCGCGAATGCCGGGGAAACTGGTGATGATGTCTTTCGCGAACAAGGGGACGGCGCGCTCCGGATGGCCGGCGTTCACCGCTGCGGTGTACGTGAGGATGTTCTGGCGCAACGCCTCGACGTCGCGCGCCTCACGGGTGTGCGCACAAGAGACGACAAACATTGCCACAGCGATGCAGAACAGGCGTTTCATTGTACGGACTCCTTCAATGGCAGATGGTCGTGCAGGAACTGCATTGCATTGCGCAATGCGGCTCGCGAGGCTTCGGTGTCGTCGAGGAGGTCGAAGGCGTGCTGGCTCTTTTCCAGATGCTGGTATGTGAGGCTCCCCTGCTTCGCGGCATCGCGCAGCTGCTGTTGTGACGCCGCGGGTACGTCGCCCGATGTAATGACCATCGCCGCCGGCAGCCCTGGCGCGACCAGTCCGCTCAATGTGCTCGCATCAGCCGCCTCTTTCGGAACACCGGACGCCGTGAGCGCGGCCGGATCGAGCTCGGGATAAAACGCCAGATACGCCTTCAGACCTGCAGTACGCGCGATTGCGGTTCCGTAGGTCGTCCCACCGGAACGCGCCCAGAGTGCGAGCGAATCAGCGTCCAGTTCGAGCTCACCTGCATGTGCGCGAACGTACGCAATCAGATCGGCTGAATCGTTCCGGACATCGTCAAAGTTCGTGAATCGCTGCGATGGCTCCGGACCGGAAGCGGCGGAGCGGATGTCATACACGATGGCCGCACGCTCGGCGCGTGCGGCGACGAGTTGTGCGGCGGACGTGACGGAGCGAAAGGAACGCATCACGCGCATGGACGCCGGATCGGCCTGGCCGTTCACGATGATCACGGCCGGTACTTTCTGGCCGGGCGTGAAACCGAGGGGATAGTAGACGTCGAATTTCAGTTCGCGGTCGCCGGCGCGTTTGTACGGGATATCGCGACGCACCGGCACGTGCTGCATGCCGGGAATGTCGAGCACTTCCGCCAGGCGCGCAATTTCGGCGGCCGGCAAGGCGTCGTTCGCAGCGCTCCATCGCTCCGGCTGCGCAATCCGCTCGTCCTCGGCGGCGCTATCGTCGTCGAGATGCAGTGTGATGCGGAGCCACTCGGCGCGATCGCTGCGCGCACGCTCCTGCAATTCATGTCCGCCGTCATACCGCTTCATCAACTTCGGTTCGCTCGCCGCTTCGTAATAGGCGCGCGCCTCATCGAGCGAGACATATTCGTCATCCACCGCGTATTGCAGAAAGATGCGTGCAGGAGCGGCATTGCGGACGAAATGCCGCGCGTCGTGGTGGGCCAGCCGGTCGAGCCAGCGATCGAAGCGTTGCGCCTCTTCCGCATTGAGACGCGTGCGGTATCCGCCATTGCGCAGCATGTCGGAGAATCGCGCCGTTCCGCCGGCGAGCACGAACGCGGAAATCCTCCGCTCGACTCCCGACAAAATGCCGCCGATGTGCGAGCCCTGACTGAGGCCGACGAAGCCGATGCGGCGCGGATCGACGTCTTTGCGCGCGGTCAGAACGTCAATGCCACGGCGCCAGTCGACGACGCTCTGCACGATTGCCTCATCGTATTGTGCGTCGTCTCTTTTGCCATACGGCAGCGGGCGCACCGCCGCACTATCGATCAGCAGCGAAACCGCGCCGCGCGACGCGAGATCGACCGCCTCCTCGACGAACGTGTACCGGTTGCCGAGGCCCCAGTGGGCAAAGAGGACTGAGGCGTTGCGGCGGTTGTTGGCGGGGCTGACGAGGATCGCCGGAACAGGGCCACCCAGCGGACTCGCATATTCGATTTCCTCGATCGTTACGCGCGCGCGCGTGGTCGTGCGCAGCGTTTTCACGCCGAGCGGCTTCGACGCGTCGTACTGGAATTCGGGCGGAATCTGGGCCGCGGCGGCGACAATCGGTAGGATGGCGCACAGAAAAACGGCGATGCGTCTCATGACGGCGTGCAGTGTCGCGCGCGAGGGGCGCCGCGCGTGAGAATCTTGTGGCGAACCGCGCCTGCGAGGGGCGAACGCCGCGCGCAGAACCCGCAGCCGTGGCACCATGCAGCGCGATGAGCGTGCGAATTCTCCGCGGTCCAACAGCACGGATGGCGATGGCAATCTTCCTCGTCGCCACAATGGCCGGCCTCTACTTCGCCACGCAATCGGGCTGGGCGTGGCCGACGTCGGTGCGGCGGCCGTGGCCGGAGGCAGTGCTCGTCAATCTCATCCACTATTGGACATGGATGTTCGCCGTGCCGCTCATTGTGGCGCTCGCGCGGCGATACCGCGTCGGCGCACGTCCCATGATCGTGCACATTTTCGCCGGCGCATTGTTGACGGTTGCGCAGATTGCGACCGCGTCATGCATCCTGATGCTGATCGGCTTCCGCCATCCCGATGCAGCGCTTCCGTATGTCGCCTGGGCCATTCGTGCGAATTTTCACTCCTCTTATCCGACGTACTGGCTGATCCTGCTGGCCTTCTATGCGTGGGACTATCTTCGGGAGTCGCGCGCGCAGGCGGTGCGTGCGGCCGAGATTGCGGAACGCGCCGCACGCGCGGAGCTCGACGCATTGCGCGCACAGCTCGATCCGCATTTTCTGTTCAATACGCTCAATTCGATTTCCTCCCTCATGTACACCGACATCGATGCCGCCGACCGGATGATGACCCGCCTCGGCGAGCTTTTGCGCATTGCCATGGAGCGCAATGCGGAGCAGGAAGTGCCGCTGCGCGAGGAGCTCGCGATCGCCTCGCGGTATGTGGAAATCGAGAAAATCCGCTTCGAGGAACGGCTGACCGTCGACTTCGACATTGCGCCTGACGCGCTCGACGTTCGCGTGCCGCCGCTGCTGTTGCAGCCGCTCGTCGAGAACGCCATTCGCCACGGCATCAGCAAACGTCCGGACGGCGGCCGTCTGGCAGTGCGAGCGCGGCTCGAGAACGGGACATTGAACATTCGCGTCACGGACGACGGCATCAGCATTCTCGCCGACCGCGAACGCGTCGGCCTCGGCAACACGCGCGCGCGTCTGCGAACGCTCTATGGCGACGCCGCATCCCTCCGTCTCGCCCGTGCCGATGACCATGGCACTGTCGCGGAAATCATCCTGCCGCAGCGGAGGGCGCGCGCATGACGCTGCGTGCGGTCATTGCGGACGACGAGCGGCTCGCACGGGTGAAACTGCGGCGCCTTCTGGAACTGCAGGATGTCGCAATCGAAGGCGAAGCCTCGT
>JALYOB010000032.1 GCA_030857085.1 Acidobacteriota bacterium
CCGTTGTCCGTTCAGGGTGCGGCTTCGTAAGGAATGACCTTGAACGGACAACGGACAACGGACAACCGCGCGCACCGCGCGCGCTACATCAACTCCCGCATGATCTTCTCCAGCTTCTCCTTCCCCGGCCGCGTGCGTTCGAGCGGGAGCGTGGCCAGAGGCTCGTCGACCATGTTCAGTTGATCGAGGAAGCTCTTTTTCTCGGGGCGGAGGTGGATGATGCCGGTGAGCATCTGGCCGTCGCGGGTGGCGCGGCGGAGGCGCTGCATGGCCAGGACGTCGTCGCTCGGGTCGTAGTCTTCTTCGAGTTTGCGCAGGACAATGCGCGAGCCGTCGTGCAGTTCGACTTCGCGCACCGTGCCGGCTTCGTAGTCGATCTCGATCTGCTCGTACTCGGGAACGAATCCGAGCTGATGGAGCAGCTCCTGATGTTCCTTCGCGTACGTGTAGCCCTTGGTTGAACCTTCGTGATTGTTGAAGGTGACGCAAGGCGAGATCACGTCGATCACCGACGTGCCGTTGTGCGCGATCGCGGCTTTGAGAATGTTCACCATCTGCTTCGGATCGCCTGCGAAGCCGCGTGCAACGAAGCCGCATCCGAGCTCCACGGCCAATGCGCAGAGATCCATCGGCGGCAGGTCGTTGATCACGCCGGTCTTGAGCTTCGAGCCTTCATCGGCAGTCGCGGAGAACTGCCCTTTCGTCAAGCCATACACGCCGTTGTTTTCGATGATGTAGAGCATCGGAATGTTGCGGCGGACGAAGTGCATGAACTGGCCGAGGCCGATCGAGGCGGTGTCGCCGTCGCCGGAGACGCCGATGCTCACGAGATTGCGATTCGCGAGCATCGCCCCGGTCGCAACCGCGGGCATGCGGCCGTGCACGGAGTTGAAGCCGTGCGAGCGCTGTAAAAAGTAAGCGGGCGTTTTCGACGAGCAGCCGATGCCGGAGAACTTCGCCACACGCTCGGGCTTCACACCCATTTCGAAAAATGCGCGGACGATCTGATTGCTGATGGCGTCGTGGCCACAGCCGGCGCAGAGCGTCGACTTGCCGCCGTGATAGTCGGTGGGTTTGAGGCCGAGGCGGTTTTCTTTGATCGCTTCGCCGGTGCCGAGTTTGATTGTGCTTTCAGCCATGGGTTAGTCCTCCACCCGCACTTCGGTGCGCGGGGTCGCGCCCGGAACGAAAGGAATGGCACTGCCGCCGGTGAGCTTCGCCTCGGCGCGCACGAGGAGGAGCGGCTCGGGCAACGCGATGGTCGACTCCATCTGCAGCACGGCGTCGGTGATCGTGCGCGCGTCACACGGCAGTCCGGTGTAATGCAGGATCTTGCGGAGCTTGCGCTGATCTTCGCCGACCGCGAGACGGATCATGTCCGCCATCTGCCCGTCGCGATTCTGTTCGACGACATAGACGCGGTCGTGCGTCGCGACGAATGCTTTCAATTCATCGGTGAACGGCAATGCGCGCAGACGGAAGTAGCTCGTCTCGACGCCGCGCTCGCGGCGCAGCTGATCGCGCGATTCCTCGAGCGCCCAGGTGGTGGTGCCGTAGGCGATGAAGCCGATCTTCGCGTGCTCGCGCACGTCGACGATCGGACGCGGCACGAACAGCTTCGCGGTCTCTGTCTTTTTCGCGAGACGATCGACCGTGTCTTTGTAATCCTGCGGTTTCTCGGAGTAACGCGCCTGCGCGTCGTGACCGGAACCGCGTGTGAAATACGACGCGAACGGATGATCGGTGCCGGGCAGCGTGCGCCACGGAATGCCGTCGCCATCAACGTCGTCGTAGCGGCCCCATTTCCCCTGCAGTTCGGTGAGCTGTTCGGCAGTGAGAACTTTGCCGCGCTTGATCGGCTTCGCCGGATATTCGAACGGATCGGACATCCAGTTGTTCATCCCGAGATCGAGATCGCTGAGCACGAATACCGGCGTCTGGAACTCTTCGGCGAGATCGAGCGCCTCGCCCGCGAACTCGAAACACTCACTGACGCTCGACGGAATCAGCACGATGTGCTGCGTGTCGCCGTGCGAGAGATACGCGACCTGATTGACGTCGCCCTGCGCGGTGCGCGTGGGCAGGCCGGTCGACGGACCGACGCGCTGGATGTCCCAGATGACGCCCGGCAATTCGGCGAAATATCCGAGGCCGATGAATTCGGCCATGAGCGAAATGCCGGGGCCTGCGGTGGAGGTCATCGAGCGTGCACCGGCCCACCCCGCGCCTAACACCATCCCCACCGCCGCCAGCTCATCCTCGGCCTGCACGACGGCGAAGGTCGCTTTGCCGTTTTCGTCGATGCGCGTCTGTTTCGCGTATTCGATGATCGACTCACAGAGCGACGAAGAGGGCGTGATCGGGTACCACGTCACGACAGTCACGCCGGCGAAGATCGATCCGAGGGCGGCGGCCGCATTGCCGTCGATGATGATCTTTCCTTCGGTGGCGTTCATCCGCTCGACGCGCCATTTGTTCTGGCGCGGGAGGTTTTCTTTCGCGTAGGCGATTCCTTTGTCGACTGCGGCGACGTTCGGGTCGATCGCTTTTTTCTTTCCCTTGAACTGCTTGGTGATCGCGGTGAGGATCTCGTCGCGCTCAATGCCGATCAGCTCCGCGACGATGCCGACGTAGATCATGTTCGTCAGCAGCTTGCGCAGTTTCGAGTCTTCGGCGAGATCGACGGCGAGCTTCGCGAACGGCACTTCGAAGAAGGTGATGTCGTTGCGAATGGCTTTGCAGTTGAGCGGCGCGTCGTAGATGCAGACGGAGCCGGGCGTGAGCGCCTCGACGTCTTCGCGCGCGGTCTGCGCATTCATGCACACCATCAGATCGACTTCTTTTTTCCGGCCGATCCAGCCGTGCTTGTTCGCGCGGATCGTGAACCAGGTCGGCAGTCCGGCGATATTGGAGGGGAACATGTTCTTCCCGCTCACCGGAACGCCCATCTGGAAGATCGAGCGCATGAGGACATTGTTGGAGGATTGCGAACCGGAGCCATTGACCGTCGCGACATGAATAGTCAAGTCGTTGACGATCGGCCCCGCACCCGCAACCGAAGCTTCTACAGCATCCGGCGCAATGAGGGTCTCGGACACAGCGATCTCCTTATGGGTATTCCGTTTTTTGTGAGGGGAAGATTGTAACTCCCTTTGAACGAGTACCTCGGAGTACCTCGGAGTACCTCGGAGTTCCTCGGAGGAGTTGTTAGGCGGTCTCAGGCAAACCGAGGTACTCCGAGGTACCCGAGGTACTCCGAGGTACTCCGACATGCCGAGGAACTCCGAGGAACCCGAGGAACTCCGAGGAACTCGCCTTTACGGAAACACCGTGCTCGTGAAATCGACGCGCAGCGTTTCAATGTGTGCGGTCACTTGATCGCCGTAGCGCTTGGCGACCACGAGCACGTTCGCGGGGTCGATGGGTGTGGCGGAGGAGGTGATGACGCGCGGGGGGAGCGTGGCGCGCGAGGCGACGGTGCGATCCCAGTTGTAGAGGACCACGGCATCACGGAAGGCGACGGCGGCGAATGCGCCGAACGCCATCGGGAAGGCATCGATGCGTTCGACTTCGTTGATCGACGCACACTTCTGCGGCAACGCCTTGCGCGTATCGAGATCGAATAACGCGCCGTCGCGATTGCAGACGATGCGCATCACGTTCCTGCCGGAAGTCACGATGCCCGGCGATACGGCGGTGTAACCGATGACGTCGTCGTCCGACCACGGCTCGAAGCCCTCGCTGGAGGGGGAGAGATAAAAGTCTGCGGCGGCGTATTCGTACTCGACCGGCCACTCGACGAGCGGATGCCAGTCCCCCATGAGCACAGCAGCGAATCGCTGCGAATCGCCACGGCGTTCGAAGAAAACCGCGGCGCGGCCGTCGGTCGTCGACGGCGTTGGTCCGTTGATGAGCTCGAGGAACTGACCGCGCGGGGTGATCCGGGCAACGCCATCCCCGGTCGAGATGAGATAGCTGCCGGCGTCCATGGCAATGGACCCGAGCAGGTGCGACATCCCCGAGCGCGGCGAGGGATCGAACGGCTCGCCGATCGGTACGCCGCCGCTGCTGACCGGCTGGAGCAGCACGCCCTTGTCCCAGTCCGACCACATCACGGCGTAATTCGCGCCGTCGAAGAAAAGCGTCACGTTGGAGATCGTTCCCGCATCGAGCGTGAGAGGTTTCCCGAGGAGATGCCCGTCGGCGGTGAGGGTGGCGATCATCAGTTCGTCGCGCGTGAGCGTCTCCACCCACGCCGCAAGAAAGCCGCCGTTGCCACGAACCACCCGCGGGACACTGACCTCGGGGCGGCTGGTCGTAAGGAGCGTGCCGCGATTCGGCCACGCACCGCTCGTGACCGGCGCGAAGTAGAGCTGTTCGCCGCGTCTCCAGATGACGATCGGACCGGATGGCGAATCGACCAGCTGTTCGTCGCGCATCAGCTCGGACGCAGCCGCAACGACGCTCGTGCCCTCCGGTTTCACGCAGAGGATCTCCTCGCGCGAGCCGACGCGATAGAGGATGTAAATCGCGTCACCATGAGCGACGGTCTGCAGGAGGAACGCGTTCGACGGCGCGGGAATGATCGTCGCGGGCGGCTGCGGACCGGCAGCGCGATGTTTCGAGGTCGGCTCCGGACGGCGGATCACGAGACCGCCCGGCGCTCGCGAGACGACATACACGCCCGATCGATCCGTTCCTGCGATCTCCTGCGCGGAACGCCAGGTGAGATTCGCGGCACGCTGCCCGCGCGGCGGGACGTCGCTCAGCGAGAACTGGATGCTCGCATACGAGCCCGGCTTGCTTCCGACGCACGTCTGACTGTCGCACGCGAGCAGGAAGCGGCCCGGCACGGCCAGCGGAAGACCGCGGAGCTCGCCGCTCGCAAGTTGCCCGTCGCGGTCGAGAAGGACGACCGTCGTGCCGAAGACCGCCACATAGTGCGTGCCGTTCCAGGTGAGTGCGCGCACGTTTTTGAGCGGCTGTTTGAACGTTTCGACACGGCCATTGCGGACGCGCGCCCCTTTGTCGACGCTGAGGATCAGGAGCGAGTCGCCCTCGCACCCGATCGCGAGACGTTCGCCCGGGTAGTACTCGAAAATGCCGGTGCCGGCGTTCTCCTCCCCTTCCAGCTGGTCGGAGCCGTCGCCGTCAGCAAACAGAATCTCGGTCGCCGAGTAATCGACGCTCCGTCGAGAGTCGAACCACGCCGCACAGAAACGGGTCGAGCTCCCGGACGCGACGACCGTCTCCCGTCGGCCCCGCGCCGGTCCGATGCGATCGGACGAGATCACGTCCGCCGAAACGGCGACGGTCACGAAGATGTGGATCGCAAGAAAGAGCCGCCGCATATGCTGCGACACCATAGCACGCTCACGCGGTCCACAGGAGCATGGCCGCGTACGCGCGAAACGGCCGCCAGGCTTCCGCGCGGCGCAGCAATTCGCGCTCGGTGAGGTTGCCGGCGTTGCGGCGCAGGACGAGATCGCCCGCGGGAAACGCATCGCGATCGCCCGAACGCATGGCGATGTAGTTGAGCGTCCACGGCCCGATTCCTTTGACGTTTTCCAGCGGCTCGCCTGCGAGCGTTGCGCGTGCGGCGCGCTGAATCGTTGCGGCGCGGCTCTGCGGCATTCCGGCGAGCGTCACCTCCGCAAGCACGTCCGGACGGAAACCATGATCGGCGGCAATGCGCCCGAGGATGGTGCGGGCGGCGGCGACGCTGACCTGCTGGCCGACGATCGCGCGGATGACCAGCTCGAACGAATCCCACGCGCCGGGAACGCGCACGCCGGGACGGCGCGCGAGGAGAGGCGCGAGCATCGCGTCGCGCGAGAAGAGCGCGTGCATCGGCGCCGGATCGAAGTCGAGATCGAACAGGCGCCGCACGCGCGCAGCCTCGCGATTCGCATGCACGGCGCCGTCGCGGTGCGTGACGCGTACGTTGCCGCGAACGTAGGCGCCATGCTCGACCCGCTCGAGGCCCGGAATCGCACGTGCACCGAGCCACGCCAGAATCGCCTCGTAGTCGAACGGCCGGTGGTACTTCACGGCACGGGCGGTACGCTCACGCGCGCGACTTCGACCTGTTGCAGTTCGAGGGAACCGGCAGCACGGCCGGCGCCGAAGAGAAAGTCGCCGCGCTGCAGTGCGACGATCATCGTCGCCGGGCCGCCGATCGCGATCGTGCTCTCCACGACGTCGTCGCCGAGCGATTGTGTCCCGCGCACCGTGCCGTCGGGAGCGTGACGCGCGAGCGTCTTTCCGGCAGCGACCACGAACTCGCCGCCGCGCCAGAGAGCCTGCAGCCGGCGGACGGGCGTCGCGCGTTCGTACGGGAGCATCTGCCAGTCCGGCGCGATGAAAAGCGCGCCATCGGAGTAGCCGACGACCGAAACGATCGCGAGGCGGTGCCCGCCGCCCGCCGCAATCGCAGCGGATGTGCCGTACCACGCAGCGCCGAGCGGCCGCGTGCTGCAACAGATCGGCTCGAGTGCAGGCGTCGCGCGCACGGCGGTGTAATCGACGAACCAGTTCGGGCCAACTGCGATCACGCTCGAGTGGTATTTGTGGGTGATGCCGGAGTACTCGTGCGTGTCCGCGTCGTATGCGAGCTCGATCGCGTCGGCATCGGGCCAGCCGAGTGTCTCCTCTCCCAGCAGCTGTCCCCACCGGCTGACCCGCAGGACGCCTCCCTGCGTGCCGAGCACGTACTCCGATCCATTCCACACGAGGGACGTGGCAAGCTCCGCTCCGCCGGCGATCACGAACGGCTCGCCCGTCGCGCCGTGCGGCTCCACGAAGCGGCCATGCAGGGTGTACGTTCCGCGGCCGTTCGTACGCGCCTCCGCCGTTTTCCAGATCACGAGGAAACGCTCGCCGTCGAACTCCGCCAGCGCCTCGGCCATCGTGCGGTCGCGCGCGATGAGGAAGGGTTGCCCGAATGGCAAACCCGCCGCATCGAGAACGTTTCCGTACAGCGCGTTGTCGAGCCGCGACTCGACCCACATGGCAAGAAACGAGTCACGCCCGCGCGCAATGCGCGGCATGAGCTCGCGCGCACGCGACGACGAGACGAGCACGCCGCCCGAGCGCCACTCACGGCCAGCAAGCGGCGCCGCGTAAATCTGCGCGTGACGCACGGTGCCGTAGTCCAGCGATTCACGAGCTCGATCGTCGCCCCAGAAGAGCGTCAGTCCCGCCGGCCCCGAGACGAGCGCGACTCGATCGAACGGCTTTGCAGGTTGCGGCGGCGCAATCGCTTCGGCGCCGGCCGCCGTGATCCGCAGCAGCAGCGACTCCGAAGTGAGGTAGATGACACCGTCGCGCGCGACGGTGTGGAGATCGCGGTAGACCAGCGGCGCCTCCACGCTGTACTCCCCCGCAATCATCTCCACCGGCACGCGCGACCACCTCGGCACGCGGTCCACCGGACGCGTTCCGCCATGCCGCCGGACGGTGATGCGGAAGCGCGCCGGCGCGACGGTGTAGAACCCTTGTGCGTCTGCGCCGACCGCCACCGCGTCGGCGAGAAAAAGCCGCCGCAGGTCGTACGAAGCTGTTTGATCGCGACGCGGGAAGAGCGCCTCACCGATCGTGCCGCCGTAAATCAGGCCGTTGCGGCGGAAGGCGACGAAGCAGTTTCCGTCGCGACAGGCAATGCTTCCTTGTCGCAGTTCGTCCGTCGCGGTCGTGAGCTGCAGGGTGCCGCTCGCGGGCAGACCCTCGCGATCGAGCAGCATCGCGCCGAGTGCGCCGTCGTGCCGGCTGAAGAGGAGGACGTAATGGCGCCCCGACCACTCCAGCGCGACAGGGAGCGCCGAGCCGATCGAGCGTGCGGCGCTGACGCTCGTTTCTGTGATTGACGCCGATTGCATTGCGCCGCGGCTCCACACGACGACCGCATCTTTTCCGTCCGACGCGATCACCGGCCCGGCGGTGGAAGCGAGTCGCGACGTTCCAGGCACGTGCACGCCTTCACGATCGAGCAACTCGCCGCGCGCATTCAAACGGGCGACGTAAAGATCGTTGCCGCCGATGCGGTGGTCGATCCACGCGGCCACGTAGCCGTTCGCATGCGCCGCGGCGGCGACCGAGTCGCGTTCGCCGGGAACAGGTCCGATCGCGCCGGTGCCGAGCGGGAACGAATCGGCAGCGGCGGAGAAAGCCGCGGCGGCGGCGAACAGCAGTGCAAGGACGCGCATATGGCGTTACATCATATTCCGATCCGCGCGCATCTTGCCGCGCTATCGTTCTCTCATGCGTGAATTCATCGATCGTCTCCGCGACTTTCCCGCACGTCTCACCGCCGCCGCGCAAAGTGCTTCCGATCCGACGCGCCTCGAAAAAGAAGGCGGATGGTCGGTGACGGACGTCGTCGCTCATCTCGCCGATCTCGAGCTCGTGTACGCCGTGCGCATCCGCACGATCGTCGCCGGCGCGGGAGAAACGCCGCTGCCGGGCCTCGAGCAGGACGCGTGGGTCCGCAACGTCCATCGCCGCGAGCCGGTGAACGAACTGCTCGAACAATTCGCGTTCCTGCGGAAGATGAATACCGATCTGCTCGACCGGCTGTCCGAGGAGGAGCTCTCGCGCAGCGGCATCCATCCGCAGTACGGCCCGCTCACCGCGCAAGGCGCAGCCGAGCGGCTCGTTCGACACGACGAGAAGCATCTGGCGCAGCTGGAGCGAATCAAGGGGGCGTGAGGAATCGAGGAACTATCATTCCGCCGATGTTGCGCACTGTGTGGCTCGCTGCCGCTGCGATCCTCGTCACGATTCCGCTCGCCACCGCCACGATCGTGGTGGCGATGATCGCGTCCACCTCGCCGCTCATCGATCGGATCGTGCGTTTGTGGGGGCGGCTGCTCGTGCGCGCGGCGGGCATCGACCTGCAGACGGAGAATGTCGAGCGTCTCGATCCGTCGAAGCGCTACATCCTGGTTGCGAATCACTACTCGTACCTCGACATCCCCTGCATCGTCGCCGCGATTCCGCAGCCGGTGCGCTTCATGGCGAAGGTGAGCCTCTTCAAGATCCCGATCTTCGGCTGGGCCATCGGCCGCGCGGGCTTCATCCCGATCGATCGCAACAATCGAAAGACGGCGAAGAAGTCGTTCGAGATGGCCGCCGATCGCATCCGCAAAGGCAACACGATCGTGATCTTCCCGGAAGAAGGAAGGTCGCGCGAGCGCACCATGCGCCCCTTTCAACGCGGCGCGTTCCTCCTGGCGCTGAAGTCGGAGAAAACGATCGTGCCGGTCGCGATCGACAGCACGTTCAACGTCTTTCCCGTAGGAGCGAAACGCGTGACGCCGGGAAAGGTGACCGTGCGTATAGGCACGCCGATCGACACCGCGAACCTGACGCTGCGAGCGAAAGATTCGCTGCTTACGGAGTCGCGGGAGCAGATCGAGACGATGTTGTTCGGGGGGCCGGCGAGTGTCATCCCGAGCGAAGTCGAGGGATCCCCTTCCGACAGGCCACTGCGCGTTCCATAGGCGGGGGATGCCTCGACTTCGCTCGGCATGACACGCGGGTTCGGGCGGAAACAGGTGTCATCCCGCGTGTCAGCGCGGGATCCCCGTCGCGGCGCGGAATGACACGCGGACGCAGCCAGGTGTCATCCCGAGCGAAGTCGAGGGATCCCCTTCCGACAGGCCACTGCGCGTTCCATAGGCGCGGGATGCCTCGACTTCGCTCGGCATGACACGTGGGGTTCGGGTGTCATCCTGAGCGAAGCGAAGGACCTTCTCCGTGGCACGTTGGAAGGTCCTTCGCCGTCTTCGCGGCTCAGGATCACACGGGGGCGCGGCACGTGACGCGCCCGCGCTGAATCGTCATCACCACATCCCCCAACCCGCCCCCACCCAGCACCACCAGACCCGCCGCGAACCCCTGCGCCACCTTGCCCACATTCACTTCCCCGAACACCTCCGCGGGCGTGGTCGTGAGCGAGGCGAGGATGTCGCGGAAGGTCATCCCTGCCTGTACCATCGCGTCGTACTCCGCGCGAGGATCATCGGGCACTGCGCCCTGATCGGTTCCGAACAGCACTCTGCCGCCGCGGGAGATCCAGGTGCGCAACTGCTCGATCGCGGCATTCGCAAACTGCTTCTGCAGCGCGTGCCGGTCGTGGCGAAAGACGTACGGCCACAGCGTCAGCGTGGGAGTGAGCGCGGCTCGCGGCTCGAGATCGCGCCACGGATCGGACATGGGTGTCGTGTGCGCGATCACGTCCACGCCGCAGCGCAGCGCGAGCGCCACGTCCGCGGTCGTATGCGGGTGAACGAATACGAGTTTGCCCGCCGCGTGCGCGGTCTCGACCACCGCCCGGATCGCGCTCTCGCCGATCGGCAGATGCGGTGCAGGCGGCGGTTGCAGATGGAGCTTGATTGCGTCCGCGCCTGCCTCGAGGAGCGTTCGCGTCGCGTGAACCGCCGATGCGTCGTCCGTAATCTCGGGTCCGGAAAACGGCGCGATTCCGAGCGTCGCCAGGATGCGCGTGGGCGGCATGGCCTCGGGTGCGAGGAGCGCCTCGCCGGTGGTGAAGATGCGCGGGCCGTGCACTTCGCCGCGCTCGATGCGATCGCGAATCGCGCGCGTGTTGGCGAGGCTCGAGCCGGTGTCGAAGACGGTCGTGAAGCCGTAGCGCGTGAGCGTCTCGTCGAGCTGCTTCTGCAGTTCAGCCGCGGCGAGCTCGGACGCTTTTGCCCACTTGCGCTGAAAGAAATGAACGTGGCTGTTCCAGAAGCCGGCGGTGATCGTGCGGCCGGTGCAGTCGATGGTCTGCGCTCCCGCCGGAATCTCGATCGCCGTACCGACGGCGGCGATCATCTCGCCGTCGATCAGCACGACGCCTTCGCGAATCGGCTCCGCGGCGGGATCGACGTAAATCGTTGCGCCGGTGAGCGCGAGCATTTACTGCTGCGAGCCTTTCGGAAACTGCACGAACTCGCCGTCCTGAAAAATCAGATCGGCATCCGCGTCGTCCGTCGGACGCGACGTGGTCACGCCCGGCGCGAGATCGCGCGAATGCATCTCGAAGCGCTTGTCCGCACCCGCGCTCACAACCCGATACTGCTTGCCGTCGCTCACCCAGTGAAACGGCGTGCCCCACGCATCGGTCACGGGGAGCGTCTTCACGTACACCGGTTCGAGCGCGAGCTTCAGGCCATAGATGTCGGTCACCGGAAACTCCTCCGTATCGGTCGCCCGCGCCTCGGCCGCGCTCGCGATCAGGCGCATGTCGGCCATCGTCTTCTTCGCAGGCGCTTTGGTCGCCTGCTCGCGCTGCACGTCGTCCATCGCCGCGCGCAGCGTCTCGCTCGAAAGCACGAACGTCGACACCTCGCCGACGTCGACGAGCGTCGCGACGACCTTCTGCCCCGTTTTCGTTCTGCAGAACTCGAGCAATTCGCGCAGCTCGTCGGCACTGAAACGGGTGGTGAGCAGCGCGGTGTAGACCTCCTGCCCGAGGCGCGCGTAGTCAAGGTGTTGACCAACGGGATCGTCGGCGGTAGGCAAAGGTGCTCGCGTCAACATGTAGGCCTGCGCCGCCAGCGTCCTCACATCCAGCAACTTCACGATCGACGCGACCAGTTGCGCCTTCGTGGGCGGCGCGTCCTCCGCAAACATCGGCACTGCAAAGGTGATCAGCAACGCGGCGATGAGGAGGCGCTTCATGCCTCGATGATCGCACGAAGCGCGTTCGCGACGAGCGGCAGGTCGGCTTCGAGCAGCGTACGCACATCGAGCGTGAAGCGGTCGTTCTGAATTCTTCCGACGATGGGCGGATCGTTGCGCAGAAAGCGCGCGTGCAATGTGTTCGCGTCGCCTTCGAGCTCGATCGCGATCGAGGCAATCGTCTCCGTCGGCGTCGTCCCTCCGCCTAACGCGCAGCGGCTCTCGATGATGCGCGCGGTCGTGCCGCGCACCAGCTCTTCTGCCCGCGCGCGCAGCGCATCGAGCGGCATCGCGAGCATGCGATAGATGGGGATGCGTTCTTCATGCTTTACGGTCGCGAATGCGCGCAGGGTCGCGGCGACGATCGCGTACGTTTCCTTCCCCACCCGCAGCGCGCGCATCAAGGGATGGCGGCGGCATTTCGCGACCAGCTCCTCGCGGCCGAGGATCAAGCCGCCCTGGGTGGCGCCGAGGAGCTTGTCGGTGGAGCAGGTGACGACGTCGACGCCAGCCGCGAAGAGCTGCGCAACCGTGGCGTCGGATGCGAAGCCGTACTTTGCGAGATCGACAGGCCGGCCGCTGCCTTCGTCGTAGAGGAGCGGGATTTTTTTCGCGCGTGCGACTTCGACCAGCTCCGCAATTTCGGGCGTCTCCGTGAAGCCGACGATTTCAAAGTTGGATCGATGCACGCGCAGGATGGCAGCGGTACGTCGCGTCGCCGCGTCCGCGTAGTCCCGAGCGCGGGTGCGATTGGTCGTCCCCACTTCGCGCAGCTTCGCGCCGCCCTGCTGAATCACGTCGGGAACGCGGAACGCGCCGCCGATCTCCACCAGTTCGCCGCGCGACACGAGCACTTCTCTTCCAGCGGCGAGTGATGCGAGGACGAGCATCGTCGCGGCGGCATTGTTGTTCGTCAGGATCGCCGCCTCGCAGCCGAACAACGTGCGGCAGATCTCGGTCAGATGCTCGTCGCGCGCGCCGCGGCGGCCGTCGTGGAGATCGAATTCGAGATTCGAATAGCCGGTCACGATCTCCGCCGCCTCGCTCCAGATCGCTGCATCGATGGGAGAGCGGCCGAGGTTGGTGTGGATGAGGATGCCGGTCGCGTTGATGGTGCGGCGGAGGGAGGAACGCATCGAAGCCGACAGCGCCGCGCGTGCGGAGTCGAGGGCGGTACGTTCATCGTACGCACTGCGCTGCGCGCGCAAGGCGGCGAGATGCGCGACCACGGCCTCTTTCAAGCGGTCGCGGCCGAACTCCTCGGCAAGCGGCGCGAACGATGCAGCAGAGAGGATCCGCTCGACGGAGGGGATGCTGCGCAGAGAGGAATCTCCCGCTTCGGCGGGCGCTTTCACCATGGTTGAGTTAGTTTAGCCAATACGGCCGACAGCGCTCGTTGCCCCAGCCCTGGGGCACGCTGTACTCGCTGGCCGGCTTCATCGGCGTCATCAGAAGCGAATCGTGATCAAACAGGACGAAGAGCTCGACAAGCTCGAAGAGGACATCCGCCGGCTGAAGAACAAGTACGACCAGTTCTTCACGGGGATCACCAAAGTGCCGCCGTCATTCGAGCGGCACCAGGTGGAGTCCTACATTCACGAGCTCAGCAAGCAGAACATCCGCGACAACGCGCGGCGGTTCCGCTTCAACACGATCATCTCCCGCTTCAATCAGTTTCGCGAGATGTGGGGCCGCAAGATGCGTGAGCGCGAGGAGGGTCCGCTCGACTTCCGCCGCCGTCAGGCAGCGCTCTCGCGTCAGGACGAATTGCCGACGGCACCGAAGGCGGCGCCGCCGCGCGTAACGTCGTCCGCGGCCGATCCGTATGTAAGGATGGCGCCGGGCTCGAACGGCGAGCAGATCCGCCAGCTGTACGACGCCATCGAGAGCGAGCACCTCAAAATGGGCAAGCATGCGAGCCTCTCGCTCGAGCAGCTCGCGGCGATGATTCAGAAGCAAAGCGACATGGTGCGCGAAAAGTACAACGTCAAGACCGTCGCCTTCCGCGTCGAAACCGTCGACGGGAAGGTGAAGCTGAAAGCAAAACCACTTCAGGACTGATGATGAAACGAACCCTTCTGATTGCGGTCGCCGTTCTGGCGACTGCCGGCTGCGCGGCGATCCGCGATCTCGGCCATCACGATGACAACGCGTACGAGTCGCCGTTCTACGCGAAGTACCTCAACACCGGCAGCACGCTCGACGCGAACATCAACCGCGCGCTCGATCGGCTCCGCGCGAATCCTGACTCCGCCGACGCGCACAATGTTCTCGGCGCGCTGCTGGTCGAGAAGGGTTTCCCGAAGGATGCCGAGCAGGAGTTCGAGCGTGCCGTCGATGCGGACCATCGCTACTTCCCCGCCTGGTACAACCTCGGCCTCGTGCGCGCTTCGCGCGGCGATGAGCTCGGAGCGCGCCGCGCGTTCGAGCGCACCGTGCATCTGAAGCCGGGCCACGCGGCGGCGCTCTTCCAGCTCGGACTGGTGGAAGAGAAGCGGCAGCATCGCGATCGCGCAATCGCGCTCTATGCGCGCGCATTCGCGATCAATCCGTCGCTGCTCGACGTGAAGGTGAATCCGCGCATTCTGGATACGAAGCTGACGGATCTCGCGCTGCTCTCGGTGTATCAGGACGAGCACGCGCGCCGCAGCATGCAGTTCCAGGGAGCGCCGGTGCAGCGCGAGCCGCAGTCGCTGCCCGCGCCCTCGCCGCAGCAGCCCCCGCAATCGATCGTGACGCCGGCGCCTCCGGTGCGGGCGG
>JALYOB010000267.1 GCA_030857085.1 Acidobacteriota bacterium
CGTTCTTGACCTGTTCGGCGCTCGCACCGCCGCCGACGTCCAGAAAGTTCGCCGGCTCTCCGCCCGCGAGTTTGACGATGTCCATGGTCGCCATCGCGAGACCCGCGCCGTTGACCATGCAGCCGATGTTGCCGTCGAGCTTGATGTAGTTGAGGCCGAACGTCGACGCTTCCACTTCGAGCGGATCTTCTTCGGCAACGTCGCGCATGCCGACGACGTCTTTGTGGCGGAAGAGCGCGTTGTCGTCGAAGGTCATCTTCGCGTCGAGCGCGAGCACGTCGCCTTCTTTCGTCACCAGCAGCGGGTTGATCTCCGCGAGTGCGGCATCGGTCTCGATGTACGCGCGCATCAGCTTCTGCACGAAGTCGACGCATTTCTTGTACGCGTCGCCCGTGAGGCCGAGCGCATACGCGATCTGGCGCGCCTGAAACGGCTGCACGCCGAGAACGCTGTCGACCGGCTCTTTGAAGATGGCGTTCGGATCGTGCGCGGCGACTTCTTCGATGTCCATGCCGCCCTGCGCGGACGCCATGATGACGTTCATGCCGCGGCTGCGATCGAGGGTGACGCCGAGGTAGAGCTCTTTGTCGATGTTGAGCGCTTCTTCGATGAGGACCTTCTGCACCACGCGGCCTTCGGGGCCGGTCTGGTGCGTGACGAGGGTCATGCCGAGCATCTTCCGCGTCAGCTCGGCCGCTTCATCGGGATTCGCAGCGAGCTTGACGCCGCCGCCTTTGCCGCGGCCGCCGGCATGAATCTGCGCCTTGACGACCACCCGGCCGCCGAGCTCCGTCGCGACCCGCCGCGCGTCTTCCGGATTGTCGACAACCTCACCTCGCGGCGTCGGAACACCGTAGCGCCGCAGGATCTCTTTCGCTTGATATTCGTGGACTTTCATAGCGCGGCGCGTTGTATCACAGACGCGCTACGCGCGTCGTTGTCCGTTCTCCGTTGCCCGTTCGGGGCGGTTTTACGCCCGAGCCACGCCCCACCTCGAACGGACAACCGACAACCGACAACGCGCGCGAAGCGCGCTTCGCGCTACGGCGCGAGCGCCTCGTTCAGCATGCGCTGCAGACGGAGGCCGCCGCGGAGCAGGCGCTCGTACACCACCTCGATATTCTTCTGCGCGTACGCGGCGCCGATGCGGCCGGTGCCGATGTCGTAGGAATTGTGCACGGCCGCGTAATGCGACTCATTGATCCAGTCGACGATCGTGCCGCGCTGCAGCTCTTCGATGGGACGTCCGCGCAGCTCGATGTTCAGCAGACGATCGGCGTATTCGTCGACCGTATCGGGGCCCCACTCGATCAGCATGCTGTCCCACATGCTGTGAAGATTCGTCTCCGTGCCGAGGTAGCGGAGCTTGACGGAATTGCCGCCGCGATCCGGTTCCATCTGCCCCGTTTCCCCGTTCTTCACCATTCCGCCGGCGGCATGCATCGGCTGATGGAGATCGCCCATGAAATGGACCACGTACGCGAGCGCCTCGCGACGCTTGTCGCGCGGCTGGGTCTTGTCGCGAAGGATCGGAAGGAAGCGCTCGATGGCGGCGACGACGCATTGATCGTTCTTGCAGTCGCGCGCGCGCTCGAACGTCGCCGAATCATTGGGGATGTTGCTGTAGTGAAGCGGTCCGGTATCGCCCTGCCGCACTCCCCGCGTTTCTTCCCCGCGCCAGTCATCCGGGAGCGAAGCGATGTCGCGCAGCGGCGCGCCGAACGTCAGGTCGCGCATGACCGCCGCGGCCGCAGGCGTGAGCCCCCGCTCCGCGACCTCCGCGACGACCGCGTGCCCTTTCGCGCCCCACGCAAACGCGTGCAGCGGGAGGAGGAGGGTGGTGAGGAGGAGGGTGTAGCGGGCGGTGAGCATGGGGGCATCTTAAGGGGTTGTCGGTTGTCGGTTATCGGTTGTCGGTTATCGGTGTTCGGTTATCCGTTCTCCGTTGTCCGTTCCGGGCGATCGTCCGCCCGGACGTAGCACCGCCCCAAACGGAGAACGGACAACGGACAACCACAACCCAACCGATAACCGACAACCGATAACCGACAACCGACAACCCACAACCCAATACACTTCCCCCCACCATGCTCCCCAACGACATCCTCACCATCGAACCCACCGAGCTCGTGGCCGGCGGGGATGCGCTTGCGCGGGTGGATGGATTTCCGATCTTTGCCATGAACGTCTTTCCGGGCGATGTGGCGCGGGTGCGGCTCTACGAAGTGAAGAAAGGCTTTGCGAAAGCGGAGCTGGTGGAGTTGGTGCGGCCGAGCGAGTTCCGGCGCGCGGAACCTTGTCCGGTTTCGAACGAATGCGGCGGGTGCAACTGGACGGCGTACCGGCTCGACAAACAGCTCGAGGCGAAGCAGCGCATTCTCACCGAGTCGCTGCGCCGCATCGGCAAGCTCGATGTGGCGACGCTGCCGGAGATCACCGTCCATCCATCGCCGCTCAACTACCGCCTCCGTTCGCGTCTGCATCGCGATGACGACGCAGTGGGTTTCTATGCGATGCGCTCCAATCGCGTCGTGCCTCTGGTCGAAGAGTGCGAAGTGGTGGGCGTGGAGACGGCCCGGGCGATTGCGCGCGAGCATGCGAAGCCGCGCGACGACGAAGAGCTATGGGAAGTGCGCGACGAGATCGTCTCCGGCGAACGCGAGCTGACCCTGCGCGTCGACGCCTTCACCTATCGCGTCAGCACGCGCGGCTTCTTCCAGGTCAATCGCCACCTGCTCGGGACCATGCTGCGGCTCGTGCAATCGCACGCGTCGCGCGTCCGCAATCGCGGCAGTGCAATCGATCTGTATGCCGGCGTCGGCTTCTTCACCCTGCCGCTCGCGCAGATGTTCGAGCGCGTGACCATGATCGAAGGCTCACCGGTTTCGGTGCACTACGCCCGGAAGAACGTGCCGAAAAACGTGCGCGTGATCGATGCGCCGGTCGAACGGGAGATCGGCCGCATGAAGCCCGCCGATTTCGTCTTTCTCGATCCGCCGCGAGCGGGCGCGCGGCGCGAAGTCATCAGCGGTGTGGCCGAGAAAGCGAAGGAAATGATTGCCTATCTCTCGTGCGATCCCGTAACCTTCGCCCGTGACGCGAGCCGGCTGATCGCGTCCGGGTGGCGTCTGTCCACGCTCGACCTGCTCGACCTCTTCCCCAATACTCATCACGTCGAAACGCTCTCCTCGTTCGAGCGTGCGCAATGACGTACCCGCAGCACTCCCACTGTTTTCTCTGATTGCCGGACTGGCCCTCGCGCCGGTGCTGGTGAACCCTCGATTCACATTCGCATCCCTCGCGATCGTGACGCTGCTGTTCTGCGTGCAACGCAACACCGCCGCGGCACGCAACACATTCTTCGTCCTCCTCGGCCTCACTCTGGCGATGCGAGTCGCCCATCGGGAAGCAGACGAGCAGGCGACGTTCGCGAACTTCGAGGCCGACCGATTCGTCACCATCGAAGTCCCTCTCGAACGCGACTGGGCCGCGCGCGACAACACGTTCGTGCTGCGCGCCTCGCACTTTGTCGCGAACGGCCAGCCGTTCGACGCGCCGGTCGCGGTCTACGCCCGCTTCAAGCCGCCACCGATGACGACCGAAGCAACGCTGCGCGCGGAAGGTTTTCTCCGCCTCAACGAACAGCACGAATTCACGATCGGCATCAAGTCGCCCGCGCTGATGTCCTATCGAGGCGCGCTTCGCTGGTGGCAGCCGCGCGCATGGAATCGCGCACTCGCGAATCGACTCGGCGCACAGGTCGACAAATGGCCGGAAGAAGTCGCGCTCGCGCAGGCGCTGCTCCTCGGCCGCGGCGAACTGCTCACCGAAGAAATGCGCGACGGCTTCCGACGCGGCGGCACGTATCACCTGCTCGTCTTCTCGGGTCTGCAGATCGCGTTCGCCGCGGGCATCCTCGCCCTGTTCCTCCGCTGGCTGCACAAACCGCGCGCCGCCGACTGGCTGCTTCTGCTCTTCGCCGGCATCGCGCCGCTCTTCATCGGACCAACCGCCTCCGTCTCGCGCGCGAGCACAGGCATCGCTCTGTTCGCACTCGCGCGCATTCTCAAACGACCGACCTCGCTCGAGAATCTCTGGTGCGTCGCCGCGCTGCTGCGCCTCATCGTCGAGCCGCGCGATCTCACCGACTCCTCGTTTCATCTCACGTACGCAGGCGCCGGCGCGCTGCTCTTCATCGGCCGCACGATCGCGAGCAGGCGCTGGCTCGCCCACGCACTTGCAGCCGAAGCGGCCATCGCCCCGCTCACGCTTTTTCACTTTCACCAGTACGCCCTCGGCGGCACGATCCTCACCTTCCTCATGGCGCCGCTGATCTTCGCGATGCTCGTCGCGGCGACGCTCGCCTGCGCGTTTCCGCGCGCGCTCGCGCTCATCCGATTGCTGCATCGCGTCTGCATCTTCCTGAACGCGTTCGGCTACTCCGGCTTCTTCGCCTCGCCGCCGCTGCACGTGCTGATCACCAGCGCACTCGCGGCATTGCTCGCGCTGGCGATGTTGCGCGGACGCACCCGCGCCATCGCGCTCACGTGCGTTCTGCTCATTCCGTCGCTCGCCGCAATCGTGCGCAGCGTTTCGCAGCACGACGTGCCGCATCCGCGCGTCACGTTCCTCGATGCCGGACAAGGCGATGCGATCGCGGTTCGCTCCGGCACGCATACGCTGCTCATTGACGGCGGCCGCGACGCGCGCGTGCTCCCTCTCCTCGCCGATCGCGGCATCCGCCACATCGACGCAGTCGTGCTCACGCACGCGCATCCCGATCACTGCGCGGCGTTGCCGGAAGTCATCGAGCAGTTCGGCGTCGATCGCGTCTTCATTCACGCGCGCCGCTTTCGCGGCGACTGCGCCACACGCATTCTCGCCGCGTGCAGCCGTTCGTCGACACCCGTGCACGTCCTGCGCGACGCCGAGACGTTCCACATCGGCGCGTTCACCTTCGTCGCGCATCTGGCGCATCAGAACTTTCGCCGCGCCCGCGAAAACAACGCCTCCGTCGTTCTCCGCGCAACCGCCGGCTCACGGCACTTTCTCTTCACCGGCGACATCGAGAAGGAAGCGGAGCTCTCGCTCGGCGATCGCGACCTCCGCGCAGATGTGCTGAAAGTGGCCCACCACGGCAGCCGCACCTCCACCTCGGCCTCCTTTCTCGAACAGGTCGCGCCGCGCATCGCCGTCATCTCGTGCGGCCGCAACAATCTGTTCGGCCACCCGCACACGGCCGTCGTCGATGCACTGCGCGACCACCACATCCGCGCGTGGCGCACCGATCGCGACGGCTCGATCGACGTCGACGTGACCGGGGGGCGGTTGTACGTCACGACGGGAAACGACTAGCATGTGCGCAGATCGTCATGTCCACGACTCTGCTGCGACTCGGCCTCTGGACGTTCATTCTCGTCCTCGCGCTGTACGTCATCGACATCACGTACCCCGAGCAGCAGATCTCCGAGCTGATCACGCCGCCGCTGCTCCAGCAGATGCTGGTCGTCGCCGTCGCCGCCATCATCGCCGGCATCCTCGCCCGCGTCCTCGGCAAAGGGGCGCAGGCGGTCTCGAAGAATCGCTGCCGCGTCTGCCGCACGCCGATTCCGCAGGGCGCTCTCTTCTGCCGCGCCCACCTCCGCTCGATCCTCCATGAAGAGGACGAGAAGACGCACATGACGCGCGTGCGCCGCTGAGCCGATGGCGGAACGCCGAGGAGGCCTCCGGCGGCCGGTCATCGTCATCGCGGGGCCGACCGGCTCGGGCAAATCGGAGCTCGCGTTGCGCCTCGCGCAGCATTTCGGCGGCGAGGTCGTGAACTACGACTCGGTGCAGATCTATCGCGGCTTCGACATCGGCAGCGCGAAACCGTCGCCGCAGCAACGGTCGCTCGTGCCGCATCACCTCTTCGACATCGTCGACGCCGACGAAGAATGCAACGCGGCCGATTACGCGAGCCGTGCGCGTGCGGTCTGCGAAGAAATTCACAACCGCGGCGCACGCGCGATTCTCGCCGGCGGCACATTCTTCTACCTGCGCGCATTCCTCTCCCGATTGCCCGAAATGCCGGGACGCGATGAAGCGCTGCGCGCCCGCATCCGCGCCATCTCCCACGCGCCGCGCGGACCCGAACGGCTGCACCGCTGGCTGTCGAAAATCGATCCGCGAAGTGGTAGAAAGATCGCGCCCGCCGACCGCCACCGCGTGGAGCGCGCACTGGAGGTCTGGATCACCAGCGGCAAGCCGATCTCGAGCTGGGAGCGCGCCGAAGAAGACGAAGTCCCTTCGATCAAGCTCGGCTTACAAATCGAGCGCAGACAGCTCGCGCCGATGCTCGACGCCCGCGTCGATGCGATGTTCGCCTCCGGGTTGATCGACGAGACGCGCGCTCTGCTCGAACGCTTCCCGGAGAGCGCGCGGCCATTCGG
>JALYOB010000723.1 GCA_030857085.1 Acidobacteriota bacterium
CTTTCGCGTACTCCTGCTGCGCCTGCAAGTACTCGGTCTCGACGTCGCGCGCCTGCTTCGGCGCGAGGAGACCCTGGGAGAGGAGTTTGTTGTCCGCGTCCCAGTTCTTGCGCGCTTCCTCGAAGCGGATCTGCGCGGTGGCGACGGAGCTCTTGGTCTCCGAGAGCGACTGCGCCTGACTGAGGTCGGGCTCGACGCGCGCGAGGACGTCGCCGCGACGAACGACGTCGCCGTCACGCCGCAGGATGGCGATGACTTTTCCGGAAATGGCGGATTTCACATCCACTTTGACTTCCGGCTCGACCGTCCCCACCTCGGTCACCTTGACCTGCACGTCCGCCACTTCGGCTTTCGCAGTCTTGACCGGAGATTCGGGCGCTTTCTTGTCCTTCTGGCTCGCCTTGATCGCCACCGTTCCGCCGACGACGACCAGGAGAAGAATGACCGAGACGATGGTGAGTTTCCGTTTCCGCTTCGCACTCATGTTCGCGACTCCTTGTATGGAGTCTGTATTCGTGCGCGAAGGGAAATAGTTGCGGGGGGAGGTGACAAATGTCCGCTGAGCGGAGAGGTTGTCGGTTGTCCGTTATCCGTTCAGGGCGTCTCTCCGCGAGAAACCACCACTAACGGACAACGAACAACGGACAACCACATCACAACGTCGCGAGTTGCTCTCGCGCATAGTTCCCCGCATCCACCTTCCCATGCGCCTGCGCGATCTTGCCGTTTTCGTCGATGACGTAGGCGATGCGGCGGGCGTATTCGTCTTTCGGCGAATCGGCGGCTCCGTAGGCGACGCCGATCTGGCGTTCGGTGTCGCAGAGGAGGGGGAAGGGGAAGTTGTATTTTTCGGCGAAGCGCTTGTTTTCTTCGGCGCTGTCGAAGCTGACGCCGAGGATACGGGCGTTTTTCTTTTCGTACTCGCTGTTGAGGTCCCGGAACCCGGAACCTTCGCGCGTTCAGCCGGGGGTGTCGGCTTTCGGATAGAACCAGAGCACGACCTTCTTGCCGCGCAGATCGGACAAGCGCACGCGATTGCCCTGATGATCGAGAACGTCGAAGTCGGGAGCGTCATCGCCCGGCTGGAGCATTTTTCCCTCCCCGCGAAACACAGCCTGCAGGATTCCTTTGAGCGTCACGCGGATATTGTAGTGCCGTGACTCTCGAGGAGTGGAACGAGCGCTATCGCACGCGGGAAGACATCGACGACGAGCCGGCGCAGTTGATGGTGGAGGTAGTCAGTTCCTCGGAGTTCCTCGGTTCCTCGGAGTTCCTCGGAGGAGCGGGGTCGACCCCGAGGAACTCCGAGGAACTCCGAGGAACGCGAGGAACTCTGAAAGCCCTCGACCTCGCCTGCGGCGCCGGCCGCAACGCCGTCTGGCTCGCACGTCACGGCTGGAGCGTGGTGGCGATCGACGGTGCGCGCGAGGCCATTCGGCTGCTGCATGAACGCGAGGCAGCGATCGATGCGCGGGTGATCGATCTCGAACGGGACGCGCCGCTGCCGTTCGAGGATGCGTCGTTCGATCTCGTGCTCATCCTCTTCTATCTGCATCGGCCGCTGTTCGCGGAAGCGAAGCGCGTGCTGCGGCGCGGCGGATTGCTGGTGACGACGGCGCGCACGCGCGGCTCGTTCGCCGCCGAACGCGGCGAGCTCGCAACGTTCTTCGATGGATGGGAAGTCGTGCACGAGCGCGACGCGGAGATTGCGGAGCTGGTGGTGCGGAAGCCGTGATTCACTACGCGTCATGCGCCGCTTCGCTGTCCTTGCTCTCCTTCTCGCCGCCTGCGCGTCTTCGCCGCTGCAGCGCAGCCGGCAACTGATCGTCGTCACGACGCCGGACTGGGACGCGACGCGCGGCACGATGCAGCGCTACGAACGCGATGACGCACAATGGCGCGCGGTGGGCGCACCGGCGGAGGTGTTCGTGGGACGGAGCGGTCTCGCGTGGGGCCGCGGCGCCGTGCCGCTCACCGGTGAGGGTCCGGTCAAACGCGAAGGCGACGGCCGAGCTCCGGCAGGCGTGTTCACCCTCGGCACCGCTTTCGGATTCGACGAGCGCGGCGAGACGAAACTGCCGTGGATGATGCTGCGATCGACGACGGAGTGCGTCGATGACGCAAAGTCGGCGCACTACAACACGCTCGTCGAGCGCGGCGCGAATGCGGACTGGGACAGCTCGGAGAAGATGCGCGCGATCGATGACTATCGCTACGGCGTCGTCGTCGAGCACAACACGCCGCCCGAACGCGGCGCGGGCTCGTGCATCTTTCTCCATCTCGCCAGCGGGAAGCCGACCGCAGGATGTACGTCGATGCGGGAGAGCGATCTGGTCGCGCTGCTGGCGTGGCTCGATCCCGCGCGCGAGCCGCGGATCGTGCAGCTGCCGAGCGGCGACTACGCGCGCCTTCGCGCGCGACTCGCCTTACCGTGATCTGGAGTGCGGCGGCAGCAGAGCTGCCGCGCCGCGTGCCTGATTTGGAGTG
>JALYOB010000724.1 GCA_030857085.1 Acidobacteriota bacterium
ACTCGCGTCGCCGCACTCCAAATACAACCATCCTCGAATCCAACCTCCGCTTCCACGTCGACCCCGCCTCCGGCCAGAAAACCGGCTTCTTTCTCGATCAGCGCGAAAACCGCCGCCTGGCCCGCACGCTCGCATCGGGCAAGCGCGTGCTCAACCTCTTCTCCTATACCGGCGCGTTCGGCGTCTATGCCGCCGCGGGAGGCGCGAGCTCGGTCACGAACGTCGACATCTCCGCGCAGGCGATCGGCGTCGCGCGGGAGAATCACAAGCTCAACGACCTCGACGCGCAGCACACCGTCGCCGACGCATTTCAGTACGTCCGTCAATCGCGCGAGAGGTACGACCTCCTCATCTGCGACCCACCCGCGTTCGCGAAGAGCCGCGGCGACGTCGAACGGGCGGCGCGCGGCTACAAAGACGTCAACCTCTTCGCGATGCGCATGGTCGCGCCGGGCGGGCTGATGATGACCTTCTCCTGTTCGGGACACATGTCCGTCGACCTCTTTCAGAAGGTCATCTTCGCCGCCGCGCTCGACGCGGGACGGCGCGTCTCCTTCGTGCGCCGCCTAACAGCCGGTCCGGTCCATCCTGTGTCGATTTATTGTCCGGAAGGGGAGTATCTGAAGGGATTTTTGCTGGAAGTGCACTGATTTAAGATGCTCGCATGACCGTCACGAGCGTCCCCACGCCGCGCGCCTCGCGCGAGATCACGGTTGCCTACCTCGGCGAGCTTCTCTTCAACGCCGGCTTCATCGACGAGCGCCAGCGCACCGACGTCGAAGCCGCGGATCGCCAGTTTCGCCTGCAGGCCCGCTCGTCGAAATTGCGTGCGGACGAGGAGCTCAGTCCGTTTCGCACGCTCGTCTCGATGAACCTCACCGACGCGAGCGGCGGCGGCACGCGCATCGACGACTTTCTGCTTGCGCGCCTGATCGCCGAAGACGCGAAGCTGCCGTTCTTCAAGATCGATCCGCTGCGCCTCGACGTGCAGATGGTCGAGTCGCGCATCTCCCGTCCGTTCGCGCGCAAGAACAAGATGGTGCCGGTCGCGATCCGCGACGGAAAACTCGTCGTGGCCATGGTCAATCCCTTCGACCACATCGCCATCGATTCCTATCGCCCGATGGCGAAGGCGGAGATCGAGCTCGTCGTCTCCGCCGAGTCGGACGTGATGGGGGTGATCAACGAGCAGTACGGCTTCCGCGCCTCGGTCACGAAAGCGGAGCGGGATCTCAGCAAGGGCGCGATCGATCTCGGCAATCTCGAGCAGTACATCAAGCTCAAGTCGGGCTCGGAGATCGAGACCAGCGACGCGCACATCGTCAACGCGGTCGATTTTCTGCTGCAGCACGCGTACGACTCACGCGCGTCCGACATTCACATCGAGCCGAAGCGCGAGCACGCGAACATCCGCTTCCGCATCGACGGCGTGCTGCACGAAATCCAGCGCGTGCCGAAGCTCGTGAATCTCGCCATCACTTCCCGCCTCAAGACGATGTGCCGCATGGACATCGCGGAGAAGCGCCGCCCGCAGGACGGCCGCATCAAGACCGAGCACAACGGACAGGAAATCGAGCTGCGCGTTTCCACGCTGCCGACCGCATTCGGCGAGAAGGTGGTCATGCGCATCTTCGACCCCGAGGTGATGATTCGCGAGCTCGCGGGCCTCGGGTTTTATGAGGATGAGATGAAGACGTTCGCGGACTGGATCAAGCGTCCGCACGGCATCATCCTCGTCACCGGTCCGACCGGCTCGGGCAAAACGGTTACGCTCTATTCGGCGCTCAAGAGCCTCGCCTCGCCGGAGATCAACATCACCACGATCGAAGATCCGATCGAGATGGTGTACGACGAGTTCAATCAAACCTCGGTGCAGAACAAGATCGGGATCACGTTCGCGTCCGCGCTGCGCACGATCCTTCGCCAGGATCCCGACATCATCATGGTGGGCGAGATCCGCGACGGCGAGACTGCACAGAACGCGGTGCAGGCCGCGCTAACCGGACATCTGGTGTTTTCGACGCTGCATACGAACGATGCCTCGACCTCGATCACGCGTCTGATCGATCTCGGCATTCAGCCGTTCCTGATTTCATCGACGCTCATCGGCGCGATGGCGCAGCGGCTCGTGCGCCGCATCTGCGATGACTGCAAGACCAATCGGCCGCTGACGGTCGAAGAAGCGTCGATGCTGAATCTGCAGGCGCCGGCGGGCAAACGGATCATCGTGAAAGAAGGGGCGGGCTGCATCCGCTGCCGCAACACGGGCTACTTTGGCCGCACTGGCATTTTCGAAATCCTGCCGGTCGACAACGCGATACGCGACCTCATCGACCGCAGCGAAGACTTTCTCAAGATCAAAGACATGGCCATCAAACGCGGCATGCGCACGCTGCGGCAGAGCGCACTGCGCAAACTGGCCGAGGGCGTGACGAGCTTCGAGGAAGTCGTGCGCGTGACGGGCATCTAGTTTGGAGTGCGGCGA
>JALYOB010000725.1:0-1139 GCA_030857085.1 Acidobacteriota bacterium
CGGGCGAGCTCGCCCGAGACGAGTTCCGCGACGAGTGCCTTCGGCCCCTGACCCGCGCCGCGAAACTTCACGACGTACGTGCCGTCATCGTCCCCTTCGACGATCGCGGGGAGTGAGCCGCCTTCGCGGAGCGGCGTCACGTAGCTGGTGGCGGTGATGGTGCGCATGGGCGGGGGCATTATGGCTCGTCGACCCGTCATCCCGAGCGTAGCGAGGGATCCCCTTCGGTCAGGCGACCGCGCGCTCCGTAGGCGGGGGATTCCTCGACCGTCCTGCGGCGCTTCGCGCCTCCGGCGGCTCGGAATGACACGTTTGTCAGCCCTCGACGATCGTCCTCAGAAAATGGCTTTCCGTTACCGATGCCGGCGCGACGCGCACGACGAAGTTGCGCAATGCGAGGGCGAGCGGGTTCTCCATTTGTGCGACGCGGCCGATGCGCCACGATTCGTTCGTGATGCGTGCGGTGCGCGGCATGCGTTGCGATTCGTAGCGTGCGATGGCCGCCTCCACGGCATCACCTTTCGCGAGCTCGGTGGCGAGGACGTTCGCGCTCTCGATGGCCATGCACGCGCCCTGGCCCATGTTGGGCGTGGTCGGATGCGCGGCGTCGCCGAGAAGGAGGGCGCGGCCGCGGCTCCAGGTGCGAAAGGGGGCGATGTCGTAGATGTCGTTGTGCAGAATTTTCTCGGGCGGCGTATCGGCGATCAGCTGCGGAATCGGCGGGTGCCATGCGCCGAAGATCGCGAGCAAGCGCTCGCGTCTCTCCTCCGGCGGCACGATCGCGCCGGCGCGCGTGTTCTGCGTTGCGAACCAGTAAATGCGTTCACGCTGCAGCGGCACGATGCCGAAGCGCGTGCCGCTGCCCCACGTCTCGAACACGGTCGGCGCGTCGCCGTTCGCGATGCCGCGCCATGCGGTGTAGCCGGAGTAGCGCGGCTGGATATCTGGAAAGAGAATCCGTCGCACGATCGAGTGAATGCCGTCCGCGCCGACGAGCAGATCGGCGATGTCGCTCGCGCCATTCGCGAACGTCACCGCAACCCGCTTCTCCTGCACGTCGATGCCGCTGCACTCCATGCCGAAGTGTAGTGAGCCGGAAGGAAGTGCAGCCGCAAGGGCGGATTGCAGCTCCGCGCGAT
>JALYOB010000725.1:1149-2481 GCA_030857085.1 Acidobacteriota bacterium
ATCGTCGGCGCGTGAAGCTGCCGCTCCACCGCGAGCGCCGGACTGCTGCGCGCGAGCAGTCTGCCGCTGGGCAGCAGCAGATCGGCGGAAGGAAAGCGGCGGCCGCTCGCGACGAGCGCATCGAGCCCGAGCGACTGCAGCACGCGCGTGGCGTTCGACCAGAGCGTGATGCCCGCGCCGACGTCGTTGAGCTCGGGCGCGCGTTCGTACACCGTGACCTCGATGCCGATGCGGCGCAACGCGATCGCGGTGGTCAGGCCGCCGATGCCGCCGCCGATCACGATCGCTCTGCAGCGCCTGCAGCGCTGCGGAGATCCTGACACCCGCGGCGCAGCCGCGCAGCCACACATCAATAGATGATCACTTCATCCCCGACATTCGCCATCTGATACAACCTTGCGATGTCGTCGTTGTGCAGGCGCACGCAGCCGTGGGACACGTTCTGGCCGAGCTGCGAAACCGCCTGCGTGCCGTGTAACGCGTAGCCGTCGCCGAGGTTGAGGCGGTGGGTGCCGAGGACGTCGGGGAACTGGCGCTGGCGCGTGCCGACCGGCGGGATCACCACCGCGCCGCCGCGCACGATCAGCTTTCCTTCGGGTAATTCATACCCGTCGTCGTAAACATTGTTGCCGCTGACGGTCAAGCCGCCGATCGACTGACCGCGCTGCAGACGCACGACGCCGAGGCCGTGCTTGCGCGCTTCCTCGATGTAGTGCCAGTCGGGCGGAACCCACATCGGCGCCTCTTCCTTCGACTTGATGCGGAAGCGGCCGATCGGCGTGCGGAACACTTTCGTTTCGCCGCCCGTGTTCAGCTTCTCGTTGCTGCCCGTGGAGCAGATCGCCTCGAAGACGACCTGTCCGTTGCGTTTCGCGTAAACCTTGTTCTCCGCGGTCGAGACGGTGATGACGAAGTCGGTGTCATGCACGTCTTCGATCTGCTTCTGTGCGGTCGCGACCTCGGACTGCAGGTTCGTCACCTGCGAGCTCGTCTGCGACATTGTTTTCTGCAGCGATTCGACCTGTTCGCGCACCTGGTTCTCGATCATCCGATCGATCGTCTGCACGCGTTCGAGCTTGCGCGCATCCGTCATCGTGATCGCTTCCGCGGCGACGGCGTATCCGAGAACGCCGAGGCCGAGGACCAGCAGCGCCCAGGAACCCAATAAACCAACCCAACGAGGCATGGAGTCTCCCTAAAAGATGAACACCTGGGTCTTGCCGGGATGGATGCGCGGCCAGATGGCGCGCATCACGTCCGGCTGGACCATGTATGAACCCGGTTTGGCCCCTTTGAGAGGGCTCTCCTCGGACGGCGGCGTGTGAATGGTGT
>JALYOB010000268.1 GCA_030857085.1 Acidobacteriota bacterium
GTTCACGTTTGTGAGCACTCGCCGGATGTCTCCATCCGCTCGCGCATCCTCCAGCGCCATGCGGAACTTGTGGCGCCAGCTCTTGTCCGGCACGCCGGGTACGTTCTGCGGCGTGAGCTCGCGCCACAGATCTTCCGGATTGATCAGCATCATCTCCGCATCGCTCGACGCGAGGAACGACAGGAATGCTTCGAGAATCGCCTGCACGTTCTCGGTCGGGCCGGTCGTGAGATAGCCCTTGTCGATGAGGAACTGCACGACGGCGCGGCGCGTCTGCTCGCGTGACTCGCGTTCGCGCGCAGCCCCTTTTTCATCGAGCAGATCCTGCTCGACGCGATCGTCGACATCCTTTGCGCCCCAGAACGCGGCGAAGGTCGGCATGTCGTGCGTGTTGATGCTCGCGATCGATTCGGCGGGCGGCGTGTTGACGGGCGGATCGCCCGGCTTCACTTCGTACTGCACGACGTACATCCGCCGCAGTCCGTGCTTGTTCATCAGCTTCGGCACTTCGGGCGGCACGGTGCCGAGGTCCTCGCCGACGATGACGCAGCCATGGCGGCGGGATTCGAGAACGAGGATCGCGTAGAGCTCATCGGCGTTGTAGCGCACGTACACGCCGTTGGCGGCGCTCTCCCCCTCCGGAATCCAGTAGAGGCGATGCAGACCCATCACGTGATCGATGCGCAGAATGCCGGCGTGCGAGACGTGATGACGGATGGCGGCGCGGAAGTATTGATAGCGGTCTTCGCGAATCGCGTCGGGATCGAAGGGAGGGAAGCCCCAGCTCTGCCCTTTGGTGAAGAAGAGATCGGGCGGCGCGCCGACCGACACACCTTTGGCGAAGACGTGACCGTAGCGCTGCGCGTCGAAGCCGCCCGCGTTCACGCCGAGCGGAAAGTCGAGATAGAGACCGGCGCCGAGGCGGCGGGCGGCGTTGGCGACCTCGCGCATCTGCTGCGCGATGCGCCATTGTGCATAGAGGTGATAGCGCGCTGAATCGCGCTGCTCGATGCCGGCGCGGAAGTCGGCGTACTCTTTTGCGTCTGCCGCAAAACGGTCGAACTCGGCCGAGCCGGTGAAGCGCTCCGCGCAACGTTCGATGACGCGGCGCTTTTCGCGACGCACGCCGTCGTAGTCGACGTAGCGCGTCTGCTGCAGATGCGCGATCGCGCCTGCATCGAGATCGCCCGGATCGAGCTCGGGCAGACGCGTGACGTCGAGATACATCTCGTTCCAATAGAGGCGGCTCAGCGGCGAATACGGACTCGGCTCGTCGTCGAACGCGGCGAGCATCGGCAGCGTGGCCACGATGCCGCCGCCGTGATGATCGACCCAGCTCGACCAGGCGAGGAGATCACCGAGATCGCCCGCGCCCCAGCTGCGGCGCGTGCGGGCGGCGTAGAGCGGGGCGAACAATCCCCACGTTTTCTTGCGCGGCGCGTACGCCTTCTGCGGCGCGGCGATGATGAGCGCGCCATGCGTGCCGCCGCTGAGGAGCAGCGTGTGATAGCCGTTCGGCAGCGGCGCATCGAGCGTGATCGTGCCGCCGAGAACGTCCGCGCGGCCGGAGCGCCACGAGCCGTCTTCAAGGTGCAGGTCCCATTCGACGCGCTCGCCATCCGGCAGATTGACGTCGATGGTGCGGTCGTTGCCCCAGAGCACGGCTACCGGTTCGAGCACACGTTCGGCGCGTTTGGCTGCGGCCTGATCGAGAGGTACGCCCGCGCGCTTTTCAATCGCGGCGACGAGCGCCTCGTGCGAGGCGGTCTGCTTCTTCCCCCCCGCATCGGTGTAGCTGGTTTCGATGGAAAAAGAACGCGCGAGCTCGCGGAGTGCGGAGGTCCTCATTGGTTCGCGCGGCTAGTGCAGGGATCGAGCCGCTTTGGAGTGCGGCGACGGAAGTCGCCGCTTTGGCTGCCGCGGCTCTGCCGCGGCCTGACAAAGCGGCGGCTCTGCCGCCGCACTCCAAAACTAACGATCCCGCACTTCGATCATCTGCGCCACCACCGACACCGCAATCTCCTGCGGATGATTCGAGCCAAACTGCAATCCCACCGGGCAGAAATACGCGCGCGTCAGCTCCTCCGGCAGTCCGGCATTCAGCACATCCTGACGCAGCCGCTTCGCTTTCGCGTTGCTGCCGATGACGCCGAGGTACGGGAACGTGCGGGTGCGGAGAATCTCGATGAGGATCGGCTTGTCGGTCGTATGCCCCATCGTCATCAGCACCACGAACGAGCCCTCCGGAATCTGCGCGACACACGACGGCATGTCCGCCGCCTGAATCTTCGTCAGCTTCGGCGACTCCGGCAAACGCCCGAGCCACTCCTCGCGCGGATCGATGCACGTCACACGGCAATCGAGCTTCACGAGCAGGTCGACGAGCGCATTCGCAACATGCCCCGCGCCGAACACGACGATGTTCCAGCGCGTCACGTTGAACGCCTCGAAGTAGACGCGCACGATGCCGCCGCACGTCATGCCGATGTCTTTCTCGAGGCTCCACTGAAAGAACCGCGTCTTCGGCGCCGTGGCATCCATCAACATCTGCTGCGCCTCGGCGATCGCGCGCACTTCCACCTTGCCGCCGCCGACCGTCCCGGTGACGCGGCCTTCGCTCGTCACGAGCATCTTCGCGCCGCGATCCTGCGGCGTGGAACCGAGCGTGTCGACGACCGTCACCGCCACGAAGGGCGTGCCGCGCTCGAGCAGATCGGTTTGCGTTTCGAAGAACGTCACGGCGCTTCATCATAGATACACTTCCCGCGATGCGCATCCGCAGCAATCGTGTCGTGACGCCCAACGGCGTCGCACCCGCCACCATCCACATTGACGGAACGACCATCGCCGCGATCGAACGCGACGCTCGCGCCGACGTCGACTACGGCGACCTGGTGATCCTCCCCGGCCTCATCGACTCGCACGTGCACGTGAACGAGCCCGGACGCACGGAGTGGGAAGGATTCGAGACTGCTACGAACGCAGCACTCGCCGGCGGCATCGCCACGATCGTCGACATGCCGCTCAATTCATTGCCGCCGACCACGACGCTCGCGAATCTGGAGACGAAGCAGCGCTTTGCGCGCGGCGCAACGAACATCGAATTGTGGGGCGGCGTCATCCCCGGCAACGCGCACGAGCTTCTGCCGATGCTCGAGGCGGGCGCGCGCGGCTTCAAATGTTTTCTCGTGCATTCGGGTGTGGATGAGTTCCCGAACGTGGACGAGCGCGAGCTGCGCGAGGCGGCGCGCGTGCTCGCACCGACCGGCGCGCCTCTTCTCGTGCACGCCGAACTGCCGGAGCATCTGCACGACGCAGAAGGCGATGCGGACGATTACGCGACGTATCTGCACTCGCGACCGAATGCGGCCGAGGATGCCGCGATCGAGTTGCTGCTGCGCGTGTGCCGCGAGACGGGCGCGCGCATGCACGTCGTGCATCTCTCCTCCGCGAGCGCATTGGACATCGTGCGCCGCGCCCGCGCAGAAGGTCTGCCGCTGACCGTCGAAACGACGCCACACTATCTGCACTTTGGCGCGGAGTCGGTGCCGCGCGGACGAACGGAATTCAAATGCGCGCCGCCGATTCGCGAGCAGGCGAATCGCGAGCAACTGTGGAACGGCCTGCGCGAAGGGCTGATCGATCTGGTGGTGAGCGATCACTCCCCCTGCACTCCCGAGCTCAAACGCGGCGACTTCACGAACGCCTGGGGCGGCATCGCCTCCCTGCAATTTCTCCTGCCGATCGTCTGGACGAACGCCCACGCCCGCGGCTTCACCCTCGAGCACCTCGCCCGATGGTGCAGCGCCGCCCCCGCCCAACTCGCGCGCCTCGACCGCAAAGGAGCGATCGCCGTCGGCAACGACGCCGATTTCACGATCTTGGCCCCCGAAGAGGAGTTCGTCGTCGAGCCGGAAGTGATCCGGCACCGCCACAAAGTGACGCCGTATCTCGGCGCACGACTGAATGGCGTGGTCAAAGAGACGTGGGTGGGTGGTTCTCCGTTCTCCGTTGTCCGTTGAGGGCGAGTTACTGCTCTAGGCGAACCGACAACCGACAACCGATAACGGAGAACGGACAACGGACAACCTGTTTTAAAGTTCCCCCGTGCCTGACTTCCGCGACTTCATCGACCTCGCCTCCGAGCGCCTCGGCGGCTCCGTTCTTTTCGCCAATGACGACTTTTTCGCCGAGAAGGAAAATCTGCTCAAGCCGGCAAAGGCGATCTGGAAAGAGCACGAGTACACCGATCGCGGGAAGTGGATGGATGGCTGGGAAAGCCGCCGCAAGCGCGTCCCCGGACACGACTACGCCATCATCCGCCTCGGCGCCCGCGGCATCGTGCGCGGCGTCGTGGTCGATACCGCCTTCTTTCGCGGCAATTATCCGGAGTCGTGCTCCATCGACGCGACGTCGATGCGCAGTGATGCTCCGATCGACGACGTGCTCAATGCCGAATGGCATGCGCTCCTGCCGCGATCGCCATTACAGGGCGACAGTGAGAATCTCTTCGAAGTCGCCAGCAGTGAGGCAGTGACGCATCTCCGCTTCAATATCTTCCCCGACGGCGGCGTGGCCCGATTGCGCGTGCATGGCGAAATCGTTCCCGAATGGCGGCTCGCCGGCGGGATGAACAATGAGATCGATCTGGCTGCGGTCGAAAACGGCGGCGACGTCCTGCAATGCAGCGACATGTTTTTCGGGCCGAAACACAATCTGATCATGCCCGGCCGCGCGCACAACATGAGCGACGGCTGGGAAACGCGCCGCCGCCGCGGCCCGGGCCACGACTGGGTGATTGTGAAGCTCGCGGCCGAAGGACGCGTACGCCGCATTGAAGTGGATACGAATCACTTCAAAGGCAATTATCCCGATACCGCATCCATTGAAGGCTCGCGGGACGGCGAGAACTGGACCGACGTATTGCCGCGCACCAAACTGCAGGCACATACGCGTCACTATTTTCTGGACGAGCTGGTCAACGATGGTCCGTTCACGCATCTGCGATTGAACGTCTATCCGGACGGCGGCGTGAGCCGGCTGCGCGTCTGGGGCGTTGCGACGGAAGCCGGACGCCGCGCGGCGGTCGTGCAGCGCGTCAATGCACTGTTCGACGCCTCCGAATTGCGCCGCGTGTGCGGCTCTCAGAAATGGGCAGCGGCGATGATGGTGGCGCGGCCGTTTGCCTCATGGGACGCATTGACCGCGAAAGCGCGCGAGACGTGGTTCGCGCTCGACGCCAATGACTGGCTGGAAGCGTTCGCCGCCCATCCGCGCATCGGCGAGCGGAAGGCCGGCTGGTCTTCGCAGGAACAGAGCGGGACGCGTTCCGCCTCTGAGGCCACCATGCAGGCGCTGACGGACGGCAATCGCGCTTACGAAGACAAATTCGGGTTCATTTACCTCGTGTGTGCGACCGGCAAAACCGCAGACGAAATGCTCGCCAATCTCAATCAGCGCATGCAGCACGATCGCGATGCCGAATTGCGCATTGCGGCCGAAGAGCAGGCAAAGATCATTGAGCTGCGGCTGGAGAAACTGGTGCTCTGATGGCAGGAATCACAACCCACGTGCTCGACACGGCCAAAGGAAAACCGGCGGCCGGAATGGCAATCACCCTTTTCCGCGGTCACGACGTTCTGTTCGACGGCGAGACCGACGCGGATGGCCGCGCCCGCGTGCTGGATCCCGATCGCGTGCAACCGGGCGTCTATCGAATCGTCTTCGACACCGGCGCCTACAATCCCGCCGGTTTTTTCCCGGAGGCGGCGATCGTGTTCCGGATTGAAGACGTGGCGCAGCACTACCACGTGCCGCTTCTTCTCAGTCCGTTCGGCTATTCCACGTACCGAGGGAGTTGATGAAGAAAGCGGTTCGCATTCTGCTGATCGTACTGGCGATCGCATTCATTGCCATTCAGTTCGTCCGTCCCGCTCGCAGCAATCCGCCAGTCAACGCGTCCGCGGTGCTCCAGCCGCCGCCGGAAGTACAGGCGATTCTCAAACGCTCCTGCTACGACTGCCACTCCAGTGAAACGCGCTGGCCGTGGTACAGCAACATCGCGCCTGTTTCCTGGTGGCTGAAAGATCACGTCGACGAGGGACGGAAGGAGCTGTCGTTCTCGCTCTGGAACACCTATTCGCAGAAACGGAGAAGCCGGAAGCTGGAAGAGATCTGCGATCAGGTGACCCAGGGCGAAATGCCGCCGAAGAATTACCTCGTGCTCCACAGTGACGCCAAGATCTCGGACGCCGACCGCCGCACCTTGTACGACCAGTACGGCCACGACGGCCTGCGCTCCGGCGGCTACTCGCCGCATTTCGAGGACTTCGGCTCGTTCAGCGACCTGTTCGGCGCCTTCTTCGGCTCGGGCGGCTTCGACT
>JALYOB010000269.1 GCA_030857085.1 Acidobacteriota bacterium
AGCTGCATCGCCTCCATCGCGTCGATGAGCTGCTGGAACTCGTCGGTGCGCTGCGAGTATGTCCGCGTGATGTCCGACGCGTAGCCGTAGAACTGCGCGCCGGCGTCGATGAGGAACGAGTGGCGCGGGCTCTCGCGGTCGTAGCGGCGGTGGTAGTTGTGCAGGATCGCTCCCGCTTCGTTGAGGGCGATGATGTTGCCGTACGGCACTTCTTCCTCGACGTGGTCGGCGCCGCGGAGGTATTCGAGGTGAATCTCGTACTCGGAAAGCCCTTCGCGGAACGCGCGTTCTGCCGCTCGGTGTCCGCGCGCGCCGCGGATGTTCGCGCGGCGGATGCACTCGATCTCGTATTCGCTCTTCTGCGCCCGATCCCAATGCAGGCTGTTGACGACCGCCTCGGGGTTCGGCGTGAGGTCGCCCCAGGCCGCGAACTTGTCGTCCCACTCGCCGAGGAAGGCGATGCGGCCGCGCGGGATGTGCTTTCTCGCGTCATCCGGGTCCGCGATCATGACGACGTCGAACTTCTCGACCCACGTTTCCGTCGGCGTGCCGGCCACTTTGTGCCAGTAGTCGACCGGCTGGTAATAGAGGAGCTTCGGCTTGAGGCCGGGGGTGTAGATGATGAAGCAGTTGGGATTGTCGATCACCGGCACCCACGACTTGAAGTGCGGGTTCGGCTTGAACGGATACGGCATGTCGTCGAGGAACTGGTAGTGCAGTCCGCCCGAGTAGATCAGCGCGTGATCGAATTTGCCGTCTTTCAGCGCGACGTCGTGGCGCAGTTTGTAAACGGTGACGTGTGCCGAGTAAATCGTCGCGAGTGCGTCGTCCATTGCGTCATGCATGCGTCGCGAGCATAACAAACGGGCCGCTCACTTCGGCATGCCCGTTCCCCAATAGTTTTCCTCGAAGAACTGCGTGTAATCGCGGCCGCTGATCCGCTTGAGCATCGGCGCGAGGTCTTTCGTCGCCACGAAGCGCCACGCGTTCGTCCCCTGCAGCGTGCGGAGGAAGGTGAGGAAGAACTTGTCGCCGAGATCCTGATGGATGCGCCACAGGAGGTAGGCGCCCTTGTCGTAGACGAGATACGTCCGCATCCAGTAGGCCGAGTCGTCGTTGTAGTTGCGGAGCATGTTCGCGGTCGCGATCGACGACTGTTCGTTCGCCTCGTTCGCATTCGCGCGCCACGCGCGCATCATCGCGTCGCCGCGGTTCATCTGCTTCACCGCGAACGACGACGTGTACTCCGCGAACGCCTCGCTGAGCCAGTTGTCCTCGGCCGAGCTGACTTTCACTGCATGTCCCCAGTACTGGTGCGCGATCTCGTGCGCGAAGCGGTGATTGACGCCCTGCGAGAAGATCTGCGTCACCCAGTCGCCGGTCGGGCTGAAGGCTTCGCTGGTGATGAACATCGTCGCCGGCGGCGCCACGCCGTAGCCGACGTCGTTGATCTCGATGATGTTGTATTCGCTGAAGGGAAACGGCCCGAGGAACTGCTCGTAGAGCGCGATCATCGAGTAGGCGAGATTCGTCAGCTGCTTGATCGCCCGCTGATTCTTGAGGCCATACGACGCGACGCGAATGGTGAGGCCGTTGCGCGTTTCTTCTTCCCACGTGTACTTGCCCGCGAGCGCGACCAGATACTGCACCGGCTTGTCGATCCTGTTCTCGACGACGTTGTACTCGCCTTCCTCGCGGCGGGTGATGGTCTGCCCCGGCATCAGCGGCACGAACGGCTTTTTCACTTTCACCAGTGAATGCACGCGGTAGTACTGGCCGTTGAGGTCGGGCTGCGGAAACCACGGCTCGCCTGCGAGCATCCAGTAGCTGTTGCCGCTCGGACGGATGAGAAAGTCGCCGTCGATGTCGAAGACGATGCGGAACGGCTTGTCCGCGGGGGCCGCGGCGGGCAGCGAGACCAGGAGCTCATCGCTGTCATGCACGAACGGCAGCTCGACGCCTCCGTCGAGCGTCACCTTCTTTACGTTGTAGTGATGCGGCTTTTCGTTCGAGTCGTAGCTGACCGACGTCTGACGGAAGCGGAAGACGCGTTGCGCGCCGCCGCGTGGAACGATCGTCTCGACGATGTGCAGCGCGGCGTCGCTCTTGTCCGATGCAGTGAGCGTGTAATCGAGGTCGGTGAGGATGTACGGCGGCTCGAGAAAGTCTTTGCGCGAGACGCCGATCGGGAGCGACGAGAGCTCGATCGGAAAGATCGCGTTCTTGTAATCGCGATTGGTGAGGGAGGGGATCGCCTGCAGGACATACAGCGTCTCCCGCTTGGTCGCGATCGAGTCGTACGTGTAGACGACCGTTTCTTTCCCGCCGCGGAACTCCGCGCGCACGACCGCTTTCGACGGCGCGTCGAATTTCTGTTTGATGAAGTCGAACGAGGTCGCGTTGATCTCCCGGTCGAACAGTTCGCGATGTGCCGCGAATGCCGGCGCGACATCGGTCGTGGCCGCGGCACCCGTCAGCGCCGGCAGTGCTTGTCCGGCCGTATGCAGAAAGAGATCGCTGAACGTGTCGCGAACAGCGAGGCCGTTCTCCACCTTCTCCGCTTTCAGTTTGGTCGCGCGCTTCGCGTTCGTCGTCAGCACCGCCGCCTCGGCGGGATCGGGCGAGATGTACTCGAGCTGCCCTTTTCCCGAGAAAAAGAGGCCGATCGTCTCGTTGCCCGCTTTCACCGGCGCGGCCGTTCCCTGCACGAGCGTCACGCGCAGATGGCCGGAGGTGAAGGTGAGATTCTCGACGTTCTGCGCGCTTCCGAGCGCCGGCTGCGCGAACGACTGATGCGCGGTGACGACCGAGTCGGCGGCGGCGAGCGGAAGGGCGAGGACGATCGATGCGGCGAGGGCGCGAAGGAGTCGCATGAAGCGCCGGAACGCAGGAGGCGGTGCTTCGATTTCTCGCGCACAAAAAGCAAGCGCGCCGACCGCCTTGCGAATATCGGCGCGCTCGTCATCGCCAGCGCTCCCCAATGTTCCGGGGCTGTGCTCGCTCACTGCGATTCGAATGCCAGCGCGCATTACGAGACCAGTCGCTTGCTGCGATCGCGCAGGCGGACGTCGCTCGCGTCGAGGCGTCCGAGCTTCACGAGACGCAGTGTGATGGCCGCACGCGTGCGGCCGTGTTGCGCGGCCATGTCCGCGACGCCGAGGCCTTCGTCGAATTCGCGGCAGAGTTGTGCGTCTTCGGTTTCACTCCAGCGCGAGCCGGCCGCACGCGGCGCCGATCGCGGGCCGTTGCGCAACGTGCGGGCAGCAGTGAGGAGCGCCTCGCGATCGCTCTCTTCGGCTGAATGCGAGATGCGTTCGAGGGTGGTGATCACTTGTTCGATTTCCATCGTTTACCTCCGGAATCGAACGTACCTCGGATCTCACGAACGCCTGCGAAACTCTTCTTTGCGTAGATTGACGATCGCTTCGACCACGTGCCGCGGATCGGCGGGCTTGGCGACGTGCGCGGCATATCCCGCTTCGATCGCCGCCTGTCGATTCTCGTCGCCGGCATACGCGGTGAGTGCGATGGCGGGGTTGGTGAAGCCGCTCGCGCGCAGCCGCCGCAGCAGCGAGTAGCCGTCTTCGTCCGGCATGCCGATGTCGGAGAGCAGCACGTCCGGATGGAAGGAAGCTGCGAGGTCGAACGCCTCCGATGCCGACGCTGCGCTCGCGACGATTGCACCGGCGTGTTCGAGCACGCGTTCGAGCATCGAGCGGGCGTCGGCGGCATCTTCGACGATCAGCACGCGCACGTCGCGCAACGCCTCGGTCGACGCGCGCCGGTCAGGAGACGACGTGGTGGCGTCGCCGGCGTGAATCGGCAAGCGCACACGAAACGTGGCGCCGGTGCCGCGTCCTGCGCTTTCGACGCGAATCGTGCCGCCGTGCAGTTCGGCGAGATGACGGGAGATGGCGAGGCCGAGCCCGAGCCCGCCGTGACGGCGCGTGACGGACATGTCGTCCTGGCGAAAGCGTTCGAAAACGTGCGGCAGGAACGAGGGATCGATCCCTTCGCCGGTGTCGGTGACGGTGATCTCGATCTCCGCGTCGTTGCGTGTCACCGACACCGCGATCTCGCCGGACGGCGGCGTGAAGCGTGCGGCATTGGAGACGAGATTCCAGACGATCTGCTGCACGCGTGCGGCGTCGCCGAGGATCGTGGCGTCTTCGTCGATGCGTTCGGTGATGGTGATCTGCTTTTCGTCTGCGGCAGCGCGCACCGACGCGATTGCAGCGCGCACCACCGGCGCGACTGCGATCGGCTTCATGTCGAGATTCATCTTTCCCGCGACGATGCGGGAGACGTCGACGAGGTCTTCGATCAGGCGCGCCTGCGCACGCGCGTTCTGCTCGATCACGTGCAACGCCTCGCGCGCGGTGCCGGCGTCGAGCGCGTTGTCGTTGAGCAGCACCGTCCATCCGATGATCGCGGTGAGCGGCGTGCGCAGCTCGTGCGACACCGTCGCCAGAAACTCGTCCTTCAGCTGATTCGCGCGGCGCAGCTCTTCTTCGATTTCCTTGAGCGCGGTGATGTCCTGGAAGGCGATGATGCCGGTGGCGGCGTGACCGTGCATCGGGGCGAGCGATTGCCCGCTCACGAGCAGCGTGCGTGTGCCGGTGGCGAGATCGAGCGAGATCTGCACGTGATCGAGCCGCTCGCCGTGCGCGATGCGCGAGGTCAGCTCGGACGGAATGCCCGCCTCTCCGATGGCCAGCTGCGCCGCGCGATTGGTGAAGCGGACGGTGCTCGATTCCGGCTCGATGAACGCCACCGGGACGGGAAGGGAGTCGAGCACCGCCTGGAGCCAGGTGCGTTGATCGGAGACATGTGCCTGCGCGACGCGCTCTTCGTGCACGTCGCTGATGGTGCCGATCCATTCGCGCACGCTCCCGTCGTCATTGAGCAGCGGCGCTGCAGCGACTTCGAACCAGCGGAACTCGTTCGTCGCGGCGTGCCACAGGCGCCCGCTGGTGCGGTAGATCGTGCGCGTGCGCGCCGCCTCCTGCCACACCGCGAGCAGGTTCGCGCGATCGTCGGGATGCAGCGCATTGACCCAGCCGAAGCCGCTGTACTCCTCGCGCGTCTGGCCGGTGTACGCGGCCCACGACGGCTGTTCGGTGACGAACGCGCCTTCCGGGTCGACCGTCCAGACCACCGAGGTGAGGATGCGCACGAGCGAGCGATAGCGCTCTTCGCTCCGTTCGAGCAGCGACGCCGCGCGCGCACGTTCGAGCGATTCCCAGCAGCGGTTGACGACCGTCTGGACGAGCTCGATCTCGTCGGCGCGCCACTTCCGCGGCGTCTTCTGATGCACCGCCATTCCGGCTACGAAGCGGCCCGCCTTCTTGAGCGTCACCTGAATCACGGCGGCGATTTCCGTCTGACGATACGCATCGCGGAATCCTTCGACGCGCGGATCGAGCTCGGCATCTTCGACGACGTACGGCTTCCCTTCGAGCGCGAGTCGATGCGCGGGCCCGAACGACGACAGCGAGAAGCGGCCGATGATGCTGAAGGTGTTCGGCGCGTAGTCGCCGGTGATCGTGAAGTGATCCTCGTCTTCTTCCACCTGAGCGTACGCACAACGGTCGGCGCGCAGAAACTCGCCGAGCATCCGGGCGGTCGTGGCCATGATCTCGTCAGGGTTGGTGAGCGGTTGCAGCGTCTCGTTGAGCCGCGAGAGAAAGCCGGCGTTTGCTTCCGCGCGGCGGCGTTCGGTGACGTCGCGCGAAACGACGACCACGCCGATCGGCTCACCGCCGGCTGCGACGGGCGCGATGACGATGTCGAGAATGACCGCGCCGTCGGGAGTCTCGAAGGTCTCCTCTCCCCGCTGCACTCGGCCGCTCTGCATCACTTCGCGGCTCTGCGCGTGGAACCGCGCAGCGGCTTCCGCGGAGATGCCGGCGTCACGGACGGTGCGTCCGATCAGCGACTCCGGTGTGCGGCCGAGAACGGAAGCGGCGGCAGCGCCGACATAGCGATAGCGGAGATCGCGATCGAGAAAGTAGATGAGATCGGAAGTGCTGCCGAGGAATGCGTGAAGCGCGGTGGCTTCATCGTAGGGGCGACTGTCGCTCATCGCGCTACTCGCGCCAGCCGCTCATGTGCTCGAGGACGTCGTCGATCGAGAGCAGCCGCTCCTCACCGCGGCCGTTCTCGAACACCGCGTGATACCAGCCGCGAACGGCGACCGGCGTGAGCAGCTCGCGTCCGATCTGCAGGCGCTTTCCGCTGCCGAGCTGACGGAAGACGCGCTCGTATGCGGAGCGATTGAGGCGCGGCGATGCGCTGCTGCTCGCGTTCGCGCGGCGATCGCGCGCGTCGCGGCGCTCGACGCGTGCGGGGAGCGTGACGCGCGCGCGGCGGCCGAC
>JALYOB010000726.1 GCA_030857085.1 Acidobacteriota bacterium
GGATCGACGCGCTCGGGCAGACAGTGAAGCGCGTCGTCGCGGCCGGCGGCGAGCCTTGTCGCGATGCACTGCGGCGCGCGCAGCCGGGCGAGGAACTCATTCTGGCCAGTTTCAGTCCGTTCCACAAAGCCGGACCGTATCGAGAATATGGACCGGTATTCGTGCTGGCGCAGGAGAGCGACGATCGGGTTTCGCGGAGCGCCTTACCGGTTGCCGGCGCGGATGCGTATCTGCGCGAGCAATTCGTCGTGCGCGCTTACTCGCCGAACGAAGAAATCCTCGACGCGGCGCTGGTGACGCGCACGACTGCAATGCCGGTCATCTCCGGTTTCCTCGATCGTCCGGAGACCGCATTTCTGCACGTGCGCTTTCCAACGTACGGCTGTTTCGCGTGCCGCATCGATCGTGCGTGAGCAGAAACAGAAAACGACGTCGGACGGCACGCGTCCTCGCCTGCCATTGCGCCGCCCGATGTCATTGCGCCGTTGGAATGGAGGGAGGGGGTGGAAATCGGGTGAGTCAAAGCGGCGACTGGCGTCGCCGCACTCCAGAGCGTCAGTGCTGCAACGAGATCAGCGGGGCGTAGCCATTGAGGATCTGTTCGGCGGCGATCTGGTTCTGGTCACTCGACGCCGCGCAGGCGTTCATCGCCACGGTCACGAATGCGCCCGCTTCGGCAGCGGACATGGCGGTCGAGAGCACGCAGCAATCGGTGGCGACGCCGGTGAGCAGCAGATGCGGATATGCGCCGGTCTTGCTGCGGATGCCGTTCTGCTCGTCGCCCCATTTACTGAACGTAGTCATGGTGACCACATTGCCGGGCGTGACGAGGTCCGCGAGCTCCTCGACGATGTCGTAAAGCGCGTCAGTGTCCGGCACGTTCGCGAAGGGAAACGTCTCGTAATACGGAACCCATGAGCCGTTCTTCTGCGGCGGGTCGACGAACCGGGTCAGGAGCGTGCGTCCGCGGTACTGCGCGGCCAGCTGACGAATCGGACTGAGGATTTCATCGAAGCGGGGGCAGGGCCATTTGCCCGCCTCGCGAAAGATGGTCTGCATGTCGATGATCACGAGCCAGCTGTTGTCGTCGCTCATCGTCGTTCCCTCTGTGCGTGCTCAGACCGGCGGCCGTGTCGCATCGGCCAGTTCAGCGACGCCCACCGCGTTCTTGGTGGTCGACTTGACGCGATACATTGCCGCGTCGGCCTGACGAATGAGGTTTTCTTTCGACATCGCGTGCGTCGGATAGGTGGCAATGCCGAAGCTGGCGGTAATGCTCACTTCCAGATTCGCGTCGATGGTCAGAGGCGATGCGGAAATTGCTCGGGAAATGCGGTTGGCAACCATGACCGCCTGCTCCTGATCCGTCTGCGGAAGGATGACGCAGAATTCATCGCCGCCGAAGCGCACCACCTTGTCGATGCCGCGCACCGCGCCGAGGATTCGCTTCGCCACTTCCTGCAAGGTGCGCGAGCCGCTCAGGTGGCCATAGAAGTTGTTCACCATCTTCAGATCGTCGAGATCGAGAAAGATGATGCTGAAGAGCGTTCCATAGCGGCGGGAGCGTTCGATCTCTTCATCGAGATACGTCTCGAAAAAGCGCCGGTTGTAGGCTTTGGTGAGATCGTCGCGCATGGCCAGGTCGCGGCTGCGCGTCAATTGATAGATGTTGCTCAACACCTGTGCGACCGCGCCGAGGTAGCGGGTCACATTAGCCGTCGTCTCTTCGTGCAATACGTGGTGCGGATGCAGCGGAATGCGAATGACGCCGAGGAGGTCCTCGCGGACCTGGAGCGGCATGACGATGATGCCGTTGCCGTCTGTGCGGCGTGACGCGGCGAACAATTCGGGCGACGCTAATGCCTGTTGCAGCACGTCCGGAGGGACGCCCGGAAGGAATTCGGTCGACTCGCGATATCCGGGATCGTTGCTGAAGCTCACCACATAGCGCTCCAGCCGCGGGTCGTGCAGAAAGAGCGTTCCATGTTCGAGGCCGAGCAATCCGAGGACGGTGGTGGTGATGCGTTCGGAGACGTCCTCCGCATCGACCATGGTCATCAGTTCGTGGATCTCGCGCAGATACGCCGCTTCCTGTTCGAGCCGCGCCGCGTGCACGACCGCGTCTGCGAGGTCGGCGGCAAAGGCGAGATAAGGGGCGGGATCGGCGAGAAACAGGTCGCGATCGACGAACAACTCGCCATGACGGCGCTCGCCGTCATGCGAGAGCATCACCCGCACGACGTTCTTGCCGCCGGGACGCGCGATCCCGTGATCGACGATGGCGATGCGCGAGGCGTCGCGCGCGGCGCCATCGTGGACGAACGTCCAGTCCGCACATGCGGACTGAAGACGCGCGAGAAGATCGCCACGATCGCTGTAAACGCCGGCGTGCAATGCGTAGGTCCTCGGAGTTCTTATGGAGTGCGGCGACGGCAGTCGCCGCTCTGAATCCGGCGGCGGAGCCGGCGGAGG
>JALYOB010000270.1:0-2175 GCA_030857085.1 Acidobacteriota bacterium
TCGGATTACGCGTTTGGGCTGCCGCACTGAGTCGGCAGGCCGGTGGCACCGGGCGTGCTCTTTTTGCATCTCATGAAAATCCTCGTAACCGGCGGTACCGGAGTCATCGGCGAAGGAGTGATTCCGGAGCTCATCGCGCGCGGCCATCAGGTGCGGCTGCTGTCGCGTCATGCAGATGAAGACGCGAAACAATGGCCGGGCGTCGAGCCGTTCCAAGGCAACGTCGCCGATCCGGCGTCACTGACGAATGCGGCCACCGGCTGCGATGCCGTGCTGCACATTGCCGGCATCGTGACCGAGAATCCGCCGAAGGTGACGTTCCAGTCCGTGAATATCGACGGAACGCAGAACCTGATCGATGAAGCGAAGCGCGCCAACGTGCAGCGTTTCGTCTACGTCTCCTCACTCGGTGCCGATCGCGGTGCGACCGATTATCACAAGTCCAAATTCGAGGCGGAGAAAGTCGTCGAACGTTCCGGCCTCGACTGGACCATTGTGCGGCCGGGGAATGTCTATGGTCCGGGCGACGAAGTCATTACGACCATTCTGAAGATGGTGCGCATGCTCCCCGCCATTCCGGTGATCGACAATGGCGAGCAGCAGTTTCAGCCCATCTGGCACGAAGATCTGGCGAAGATGCTCGCGGCGGCGGTCGAGCGGCGCGCGGTTGCCAAGCAGGTGCTCGAAGCGGCCGGTCCCGAGATCACGACCATGAACGATCTCATTCGCCGCTTCGCCGAAATCACCGGACGCTCGCCGGTGCGCTTACCGGTGCCAATGGCGCTCGCGCAGCTCGCGACGCGCGCCGCGAACAGCATCGTCTCGCTGCCGGTCGACGAGACCAAGCTCGAGATGCTCAAGGAAACGAACATCGTGCGCGGCAAAAGCGCCGCCGAAGTCCTCGGCGTCGAGACCACGACGCTCGATCGCGGCCTGCGTTCCCTTGCCGATTCATTGAAGGAAACGTTGCCCGAAGATGGATTCGGGGCGCTCGAGCACAAGAAGTTTTTCGCCGACATCACCGGCTCGCGCCACAATGCAGCCGGTCTCATGAAAATCTTCAAAGAACGCGTCAATGAGATCATGCCGATCGAGTTCGTGGCCGAGCCGGGAGCTCCGGACAAAGTCGAAAAAGGGGCGACACTGACCGGCTCCCTTCCATTGCGCGGCAATTTCCAGGTGCGCGTCGAGGTGGCCGATCCGACCCACGTCGTCTTTGCGACCATTGAAGGGCATCCGCTGGCGGGTATTGTCGAATTCACGAGCAGCGACGCCGGCGGTGCTGTGCGATTCGCGGTCGACGTCTATGCGCGAGCTTCGAATTTCTTCGACTGGGTTGCCGTGCGCACAGTGGGCGCACCGGCGCAGAACGCGAACTGGCGCGCTGTCGTGCAGCGGATGATCGACGCGAGCGGCGGCACGTCGGATGGCGTGCGCGAAGAGAAAGAGAAGCTCAGCGAAGAAGATGCGACCGCAGTCGAACGGCGGGTTCGCGGGATTGTGCAGGAACGGAAGCGCGAAGAGACGACCGGCCTAACGCCCGAACACTCGACGTAGCGCGCTGCGCGCGGCCCAATAGCCGCACATGCCGTGCACGCCGCCTCCGGGCGGCGTGGAGCTCGAGCAGATGAAGAGGCGCTCATTGGGCGTGACATACGGATCGAGCTTCGCGAACGGCCGCACGAGAAACTGCGACATCGTGTTCGCGCCGCCGGCGATGTCGCCGCCGACGAAGTTCGGATTGTGCTCTTCGTATTGCGCGGTATTGATCGTGCGGCGCGCGAGAATGCGATCGCGGAATCCGGGCGCGAATCGTTCGATCTGACGCTCGATCAAGTCCGTTGCGTCCTCCGTCGACCCATGCGGGACGTGACAATACGCCCAGCCCGTATGCTTCCCTTCCGGCGCGCGGGTGGAGTCGAACATGCTCTGTTGTGCGACGAGCACGAACGGCTTGTCGGTCATTTTTCCGTAGAACACCGACTTTTCGTGCGCGGCGATTTCTTCAATCGTCCCGCCGACATGCACGGTCGCACTGCGCGCGCATTCGGCTGCTCTCCACGGAATGGGTCCGTCGAGTGCCCAGTCGATCTTGAACACGCCGGGGCCATAGCGAAACCGGCCGAGACGATTCACGTAACGGCGCGGCAGATCGTCGGCGGCGATGTAGGCGAG
>JALYOB010000270.1:2185-6360 GCA_030857085.1 Acidobacteriota bacterium
GAATCGGCGTGACGTCGAAAATCACTGCACGCGACGGCGGCAGATCGCGCAACGAGCGTACAGGATGATTCGTCTCGATTTCTCCGCCTAACGAGCGGAGATAACTGACCATCGCATTGATGATCGCGATCGAGCCGCCTTTGGCCGCAGGCCAGCCGGTGGCGTGGCCTGCAGTAATCAAAGCAAGACCAAAAGAAGCGGAGCCGAAGCGGTCGAGAGGGATGAAGGAATGCGCGGCCGAGCCGCCGAGGAGGGCGCGCGCGTGCGGAGTCTTGAAGCGTTTCGCGAGTTGCATCGCCGACTGCAATCCGTACAGGCCGAAGCGGGTCATGAGAAACGGATGCTTCGGAATGCCGACGATCGGGCGAAGGATGTCGTCGTAAATCTTCCCCGCATTGCGCGCGAACGAGCGCATGAGCGTGCGATAGGCGCGCTCGTCCTCCCCCAGCCGCGAAGCCGTGGCCTCGAAGGAAAGTTCGAGCGTGGCCACACTGCCGTCGTCGAGCGGGTGTGCAATCGCGGCAGGCGAATACGCCCATTCGAGTCCATGCTCGGCCAGCGGCAAGGCCCGCATGAACGGCGAGACGACCCCCATCGGATGAATGGCCGAGCAGATGTCGTGACGAAAGCCGGGCAGCGTGACTTCTTCCGTCCGCGCGCCGCCGCCGATGGTGGCCTTCCCCTCGACGACCAGAACCGAAAGCCCTTCCCGCGCCAGAACGATCGCCGCCGCGATGCCGTTGGGACCGGAGCCGACGACCACACAGTCGTATCGCGATTTCACGAGGCTGGCAGGTTCATGGGGAGTGCCAGAGTGTTGACCAGTGGCCGGTTGCCGGTTGCGGGAGTCGGTTGACCAGTTGCCAGTTGCCAGTCGCCAGTTGCCGCTCCGCTTCTGCCAAAACGCCTTGGTACTTGACGCTCCTCCGCTTTTGGCAACGGGCAACTGGCAACTGGTCAACCTGCTCCCATGGCACGCGACGCGCTCTTTCCACCCGAGGAGGTACACCATGACAGACAAGAACGACGAGGTCATCCATAAGGGGCCGGTGACCGAATACCGGCCGCACAAGGACGATGTATCGGGCGGGCGCGACAAGTCGGTGCAGACCGAGGCGCTGGGGGCGGAGGGGATTGCAGACCTGCAGACGACGAGCGGGTCGAGCGGCGGCGGCGCGGGGAAGATCTCCGAGGCGGACGGGATGCAGAAGCCGAATCGGGCGGGCGGGGAATCGCCGGATGACGAGTCGCAGCCGGCGGGAAATCGCGGCACGCTCACGCAGTAACGAGGGCGTTCAGACACGGATGGGTGGCTGTTTCGGGCGGCCGCCCATTTTTTTTGGTGAGGTGGGTAGGGATTTGGTTGCGCCAGTCACTCCTAGAACGGAGCTGTCTCATGCACCTGATGCCACAGACCCACGAAGGAAGGACCGGGACGCCGAACGAGCTGGAGACGATCGTCCTTTCCGGCAAGCACCTCGACTACCTGGGCGAGATTGCCCGCGAAATGAACCCCGACATGCCGGAGTCCTTTGGACTGCCGCATCTGATCCGCGCGATTCTGGACCGCGTGGAACAAAGTGGTATCGACCTCACTGCCGCCCGCAGTGAAGAGGAGATCGCCCGGCTCGCCGCAGGACGACTGCGGCAAAGCTCACCCGTTCGACGCCCGGGACGGACTAACGAGCCGTTTTCTTCTTTGAATTGCTCAGCAGCTCGACAATCGAATCGATCGAATCCGCCTGCGACAAGTCGGTGCCGCTCTGGAAAGCCGCCTCGATCAGGCCGCGGATGATCTCCGCACGGCTGATCGCTTTTCCATGCTTCAGACGAATGTCGATGGCGAGACGATCGAGATAGGCGACGTGACGGTCGAGCAGTACGACCGTGATCTTCGCCCAGGGCTCGGTGTGGACAATAGGACGACCGCGATTGCTCTTTGCAGGACTCACACGCACTCCTGATTTTGAATTTTGACCGGAATTCAGCAGAGAGTGTACTGCCTTCTCCGGTCGAAGTCTATCTTTCCGTCCCTACCTAAAGGCGTCCCATATTATTGGGAGACGCACCTCGGCATGCGGGGCCTCAGCTACCTTCCAGTGACCCAATGAACCCGGACCTTTCGGGTGGACCCACGGATGGCCATCCATCCGCGGCACCATATTACCGCCGGTCCACAAATTGGCAACCATAAAGCTGACGGAAATTGGTCGGGTTAAGCTGATTTCGCAGCGTTGTAGCAATTCGCGCGCGATTCACCGATGATGGACGTTCCCGCTTCGATTCGACAGGAAAATTCAGGAGGAACGTCTCGCAATGCGCCGACTCGCCATTGTTCTGTGTCTCGTCTTCTCTCCCCTCACCGCGTTCGCACAATCATCGCTCGGATCGCTGCCCAGCGACACGGTCAGCTACTACAACCTCACTCCCCCTTTCACTCTCGTCGACTACTCGCATCCCGCCGCCACTGCGGGCACTGCGACGTTCGCCACACTGCGCTGGTATTCGGACCAGCCGACCGCCTGCCGCGACGCGTTCAAGATCTCGGTTCTGCGCCGCTCGCTCACGTTTCCCGGCTACAGCACCGTCGCCACGCGCGGACCTTTCGGCTCCTCGACCAACGGCTATCTGACCGTGACTCTCGATCCGGCCATCAATTACGAGCGAGGCGACATCCTCGCGTTCACGCAGCTCAAGCCCTCTTCGAGCTGCGGTTCGGTCGGCCTCGGGCAGACGCGCACGGAGAGCGTAGTCGTGGTCGTGCCGAGTGAGTTACCCGCCTCCGGATCCCTCACCGGCTCAATGGCCGTCGGCGGCGAGGTCGCAATGCGCCTGCTCTTTTCCCGCGACTACGTCGACGCGGTCATCCCCGTCGCAGGCTCGGTCGCCGGCAGCAACGGTTCGTTTTTCCGCACGTCGCTGCAGATGACGAATCGCAGCGACCTCGCCATCCACGGCAAGCTGGTGTTCCATCCCGCCGGCCGCGCGCCCGAAGTGAACGATCCATCGCTCCCCTATTCGCTGCAGCCGAACGCCACTGTCAATTACGCCGACGTCGTCGCTGCGCTGAACGCCACCGGCCTCGGCACGATCGACATCATCCCCGACCGCAGCGCCACCCCGATCGCGGTCGCACGCATCTTCAACGATCGCGGCGCGGAAGGAACGCAGGGCTTCACCGAGCCGATGGTGCTCGCCAAACACGCGCTGCGTTTCGGCGAGGTGCAGTACTTTCAGCAGCCCGCTGACCTGAACGCGTTCCGCATGAACGTCGGCGTGCGCACGCTCGACGAGGACGTGCAGCTGCGCGTGCGCAGATACGACGCGAACGGCGTGCAGGTCGGCGACTACGTCGATCGCACGTATTCGGCGAGGTTTTTCGAGCAGATCTCGCTCGCCTCATTCATCGGCGGCGACCCGATCCCCGGCGGCTCGGTACGCGTGAGCGTGTTCGCCGGAAAGGCAATCGTGTACGCGTCGTCGACCGACAACAAGACGAACGATACGACGGCGACGTTTCTGTTCCGCGATTGAAGTACGACGGGGGGCGCCTCCGGCGGGCCGGCACGGCCGGCAGCGCTGGTTGGCCAAGCCGTTACGCACGCTGTGCGAAGTGACCGCGGTCATCGAGTACAGTGCGCGTACAGGCTGGGCCAACCGGCGCTGCCGGCCGCGCCGGCCCGCCGGAGGCCCCTCGTCGTCCTCAACTGCGCGGAAGCCGAATCGTAAACACCGCGCCCGCCGCGCCGTTCGCGGCGCTCACCGTTCCGCCGTACGCCTCCACGATCGTCTTCACGATCGCCAGCCCCAGTCCCGTGTGGCCGCCGGCGTGGCGGCGGGCGTCGGGACGATGACTGAAAAAGCGATCGAAGATGCGGGCGAGATTCGCCTCCGGAATGCCGGGACCTTCGTCGCTGATGCGCGCGACGACTTCCGTGTTTTCGCTCACCACGTCCACGCGCACCGCGGCGCCGTCGGGAGTGAAACTCAGCGCGTTGTCGAGAATGTTTTCGAACACCTGCGTCAGACGATCTTCCGTCGCCTCGACGATGTGTGGGCCGCCGATGACGTCGAAGTGCAGTTCCGCACGTCCCGACTCGCGCAGGCGGAAGCCTTCCACGATGCGCGTGAGCAGTGCGCCGACGTCGACCGGATCGAGCCGCTCGCGCACGAGA
>JALYOB010000033.1 GCA_030857085.1 Acidobacteriota bacterium
CGTCGGGCCTGTGTAGTACTCACTTTTTCCGCGTCGTGACCTAGCACTATCGAGCTCACGCTCGACGAGTCGGCGACACTGTACAACCGTCTTGCAGACGCCGGCGTCTACACGTAGCAGACCGGACAAGAGGTCTGTGAGCACGTCGGGGAGAGTCGGCAGCGGCTGGAAGACGTTCGCCTTCACCGCTCCTTCGAGGTTAAGCAATATGCCATTCAATACAACGAGATTAAAATAGTGTGTAAAGTGAGTCGTCCAGATATCGTCGTCCTCCGCCCAAGAGCCGTCTTGTTGCCGGCGTCGCCGAAAGGCGAAGAATAACCCAGGAACCATCTTCACGTAGAAGCCCCACATAGGGAGGTCGACGCTGTCAAACTGACGCGCACGTAAACTCATGCGCCAGAGGATGGTGGACTTGCCCGACCCTCGATGTCCCTCGATGAACGTATGCTGGTGTTCAAGGATTGTGGGGAACTCGACTGGGTTGACAAAGGTCTTGAAGAGGAACTGCGGCTGTGTATCTATAAGCGCTTCAGTGTCAAATAGCGTAAAGGGGTTGTTTAATGGGTCAACGCCAGCCGACACGGATGGCTTCTCCGTAAATGACGCGCGTTCTGGCGCGTATCGCTCTTCAGCGTAAGCGGCGGCGGCTTTCAACAAGAACTGTTCAGCGTCGAGCGCGATGTGTTCAAAGCCCTGCCGTGCCCAGTGTAGCTGCTGATATAACGAAGCGTCTGGAGATACGAAATAGTTTAGGACGTCCGCGCCAGCCGCGAGCGCTTCTTTATATAGCTCGGCGAAATTATTATCCTCAAGAGAATAGCCGACTAGTACTAACGTTTTTGTGCGAATGATTGTCTTCGCGAGATCGACTAGTGCCGATCGTGTTCTCTTGAACGCGTGATAGTCGTCATCTGTTAGCACCATGGAGTCGCGGTCGCTCAATGTACCGTGGAGCTTTACTAGCTGCAGTCGCTCCGCCATGACTTGCCGCATGTCCGCCTCGCGGCAAATCACGTAGTAGTCCTCAGGTGAGAGGACCGTCTCAACCAACGCGTCGTAGTTCGTCGTCAGCAACGATTTTATGCAGGGTAGATCGCGGAGGGGTGAGATCACATCCAGCCGCGCGTCGCGCTGGGCGGCCTGCAGCACATCGGCCACCTTCTGGCGCCCGCGCTTAGAACGATAGTACTCCTCATGCAGTTGTGCTACGCGAGCGAGTGAGGTGGCACGTTGAAGCTCGTCGACTTTAGTGGATAGTTGCTGATCGCGCCGGAGATCCTGGAGCAATTCGTTGCGCAGGATATCCATGAGTACATTTGAGCTTGGTAGGCCAGCGGCGGCAGAAACTCCGGCGCCAAAGAAGAGCACAACGCGATCCTCTCGCAATGCTTTGATTAGCTGTGGCGGTAGGTCTGCCATCATCCCTCGCCCATGTCATATATCCAGCAACACGCACGTTGTAAAGAGAAATCGCGGCCGACGTCAGGCGTGAATTGCACATGAGCGGTGCACGCGAGAATGCGCGCTAGCGTGAGCCACCGTGCGAACGTCGTCACGCCTTCATTCATCAAAGTCCCCGATGATCGCTGACGGTTGCACGCCGAGCGCACGGGCGAGCTGGAGTATCGTCGTCAGCGTCGGGACGTTCTCCCCGCGCTCGATGAAGCCGACAAAATCCGCGTTCATCCCAGCGCGCTCGGCGAGTGCCTCCTGACTCAGGTTGCATTCCTTGCGAAGTCGGCGAACGGTGTCGCCGAATTTCATCCCCTCTTCGCTTCGTGACTTCCTGCGCGACACGGTTGACACCCTAGCCATGGCCAGGAGTAAACTCAACATGGCCATGGGCAGGAACGCGTCAGCCGGATTCGTCCCAGGAACGCTTGCCGTCAGCACCAACGAGAGGCAGGAGAACTAACGCCATGACCACGACCCCCGGCCACATCCGCACCCTCTTCCTCCACCCGAAACCCACCTACGCCATCGGCGAAGCGGCAACGCTGCTGGAGATGGGGTGGCGCGACCTGCGCGGGTGGCTGGAAACGGGCGAGGTGGCGGGATCGAGACCGACGCGGCCTGGTCCTGCCGTGGGCGGAGCTGGTTTCGTTCGGGATGGACTTCTGGTCGCAGGAGGTGGTCGAGGAAGCCCTCGGCGCGGAGTTGGCCCAGGCGCTGCCCGAGCTGCTGCGGCTCACCGAACTGGAGGTGCGCATCCCGCGCATGAAAGTCGTGGCGCTGGAGCGGCTCGCGGCCCTCGACGGCGAGACCGTTGCGCCGTCCTCGCGCGCGAGTTGCGCGACCTCGTCTCCGTACATTCCGAGTGGCTGCGCAGGAAGTGCCCGGATTCGCGGAGGCCCTAACCTGGCCGGAGAACTCCCCTCGTCTCCTCGCCGCTCGGCAGCGGAGCGGCCGGCGCGTCGGGCGTGAAGCAAGCCGCGTCAGGAGACAAGCCGCGTAGCCGTACGCCAAGACGGTCCGATGACACAGGACGGAAGACGGAGGGGGCGAACTTGAGCATCGCCGGGCGTCACGTGTCCGCGCCGCACGTCGACGCGGTGATCCATTGAGGGACGAGCCGTGTGATTGAGACGAAAGGCTGAACCGCCCGAACGATGCCCTGCCCCCCTCCCGTCCCGCGGCTAAGGCGGTCGCGAGAGCTGGGCATCACCGCGCTGTTCCCAGCAAGCCAGCGCGCCGGAGTGGCAGCACACGAACACGCAACGAGGCCACGCTCGACCATGCCGGATCTCGTTCCATCCACGTCAACCCAGGAAAATGCCGGACGCGTCCCTCCTACTGGTACAAACGCCGCTGGGCGGCTCAGCAAGCGAGGAGAGACGTTATGCGTCATGCGGTCTCATTTTTGATGGTATTGCTGGTAGCAGGAGTGGCCTCGGGTGCAGACACAGACCAGAAGGAGCACCAACTGGCGGTGCGGCACTATGCGGGTGTCATCGAGTTACGAAACGGCGCCGGGGACGTCATCGATGCGAAGCGATTACAGAGTGACCTTCGCTACGACTTGCGGCGCACCGATTCGGTTCGTGTTGGAATCGAAGAGGCCAATCCGCTGCTCTTCACGTACGCTTGGAAGGACGAGCAGGCCACGGACGTATCTGATTTTACGGCCGCCAAAGCATTCGCCGACGCCGTAAAGACTCTCGCCGATCTCTTCGGGGGGCTCATTCCTGAGACAAAGCAGTCGGCCATCACCGACGTCGATAACTACTGCGACACGATCGCGGCAAATCGGCTTGCGCCGGCTGATCTACGCCTCTGCAGAGCGGGCGTGACACCCGAAGTAGTGGCCGAATTGACGAGCAGGCTCGATGAAATTCACAAACGGGCCGCGGAAATACCGCAGCTAGTCAAGCGGTCCGCCGTGTCTTGGGAGGACGCGAAGGAGGTTCGAGCGCGTGCCGTCGGTGATTGGGCGAACCACGAAGACTTGGTGAAGGCTGTGCGCGCGTACTATGCAACACTGCGTAAAGCAAACCGGAAGCGAGCAGACCGGACCGGTGGCGCAGAGCCGGTGCAGATTGCATCGGCAGGCGAGGTTAACGTCAATCCTTACGGGATGACGATCCTCCTTGCTCAGGCCAAGAACCCCAAAGGCACCGGCGGTTCGGTCCCGGCGCCTAAGAAAAAAGACACGATCGTTACCGACACGGCCGCCGGGCCGGCGCTGTCGTCAGAGGAAGCTGCGTTCTTCAGGTCGGAACCCCTCGCGGACGAGTTTCAGTCGCTGCTCAACGATGAGACTTCTGCAGAGCGCGACATCGCCGCTCTGGATGAATTTGTGAAACGCGCACGCAAGATCGGTGAGCCTGTACCGCTAAAAACTGTCAACTACAACTCAAAACAGCAGCAACCCGCCGTCCTCACGATCAAAAAAATTCCGATGGAAGGTGTCGACACTACGAAGTACATGGAAGGTGAGTTCAAACTCCTGTTCCTGCCGGGTGGACCAGTCACATACGACTACGGCGCGTCGGCCGCATACTCATTCCTAGAGGTTCCGCAGTTCAGCGTAAAGATCGGAGATGACACGAAGCTCCACATTGTTCGCATCGATAATGGTGATGAGGTTAGCGGGGCTACCGGTGTGGCGATGCTTACGATCACGCCCCGGCCTTGGAATGACCCGCAGTTCGGCGCCGGCTTTCAGCTTGGCATTAGCCCGGTTAAAGACAAGATAGGAGTCTTTCTAGGTGCCCGCATCCGCGTTTTCGACTTGTTCACGTTCGGCGCGGGACTCGCCTACCAACAGACAAAGAGGCTAGCTGACGGTGTGTCGCTGAATGATGTCGTCGAAGCAGCCGACAAGATCAAAACCACAAACGTGTTCAAAGCCGCGCCGTACGTCAGTATCGGTCTCGAATGGCCGAAGAAGTAGGGGTATATGAACGACGAATACCACCGAAGTCTCGGCAGTGGCGAACTCGACGTTCGCACACTCACAGATGACGAGCGCGCGGCGTTGCACGACAGCCGGCCCGCCGAAGAACTCTTCGATACTCCGCCTGGACTGGGCACTGACAGGGCCGACATCGCGGCCTCCGATGCGATGGCCGCGGCGTCGCCGCGGACGCCGGCCCAAATCAACTTATATCCGTTCAGGGCAGTCGTGTACCTGAAGGTGATGCGTCAACAAGGGTTTCCGATTCGCGGCACGGGCTTCTTCGTTAGTGAGCGAGTGTTGGTAACAGCCGCACATAATCTGCCGGCGGATCTCACTTCGATCAGCGTATACGTGAAGCTGAACGGCACCACAAGTGGTCCGCCATTTGTAACGACCGACCGTCGCGTGAATCCTGGATTCGCGTCGAACACGCGAGGAGATTACGGCGCAGTGATCATCGAGGAACGAGTTGGCGAGGCGACCGGGTGGTTCGTTATACCGACAAACCCGAGCGCACCCGCTGCTGGCTCGATCATTGAGATGAGTGGCTACCCGTCGCCAGGCTTTCGTCAACTTCGGGGGTCGGGCCCCATCGTCAGCGTGGACTCCCAGACATTGCTCTACGGCATCGACACCGAGTTCGGGGATAGTGGGGCGCCCATCTGGATTGACACAGCGCCATTCCCGCTTCTCGTCGGAATCCACCGCGCGGAAAACGGCATTGCGGTTCCGATCACCGCACAGGTTTCACAACGGATACGCGGATGGATCTCTGAAGCTCCATAGAGTTTCGCGTGGGCCCGCATTGGTCAATGCCATCGCGCGTACCGCGCGGCATCGGCGTGACGCTGACTGCCTCACGCCGCGCCGCCCGCTGGCGAACTCCGAAGCACCCAAAGGGGGTGTCTGGCGCCCCCGCCCTCACTGCCGCCGCGCCGCTTCAATTGTCGCCACGTCAACCTTTCGCATCGTCATCATCGCCTCGAACGCACGTCTCGACTCGTCGCCTCCGCCCGCGAGGGGTCAGTGAGGGCGCGCGGGGTGATCTGCCAGGAGAGGCCCCAGCGGTCTTTGCACCAGCCGCAGGCACTCTCCTGGCTGCCGTTGCTTACGATGGCGTTCCAATAGCGGTCGGTCTCTTCCTGATCATCGGCGGCGATCTGGAAGGAGAAGGCTTCGCTGTGTTTGAACGCGGGGCGGCGGTTGAGGCCGAGGCAGGGGATGCCGAGGACCGTGAACTCGACGGTCAGGACATCGCCTTTCGTGCCGCTTGGGAAGTCGCTCGGAGCTTTGTGGATGGCGATCACTTCGCCATTGGGGAACGTCGCGGCGTAGAACTGCGCGGCGTCGAGCGCGTCTTGTCGAACCAGAGCAGATCGTTTTCTTAGCGTCATGTTCGTGCCTTCAGTCGTCATTGACGCGCCAATCGCTGGAGGATGCTGCCGCGGGTACCTTCGGTGTCGCGGAAGGAGACGTACTGGCCGAGGCCCGGGATCTCCATCGGCTCGGTAAGCAGCGTGCCGCCGGCGGCGGTGATTTTCTGTATGGTCACGCGGGCGTCGTTCACCGCGATTGCGGTCGAGCGAGCCTAATTACACTCGGAAGATGTCTTCGATGTTGTCCGGATCGTATCCCCGCAGTGAGTGCGCTGCCGGACGCAGGCGCTCCTGTGTTTCTACGAGCCACGCGAGATCGCGATCGACCGCGTCCAGCGCAGGCGCCGCGATGGACAAGGAAGCAAGTGCGTCACGAGCGGCGAGCAAATGCCTCGTAAAGCGCAGAGCAGTCGGCAAGCTGCCGGCAATCGAAGCTTCGGCGCCGAGGACAAAGACATCTCTGGGCGGGGGCTGTGTTGCCATACCACGACCTTACCGCTTCACGGCAACGTCCTGAGCAGCCCCCGCCTCGGCGCCCCCTGCGCTCAGAACGAATACCCCACCCGCGTGTACACAAACCTTCCATTCATCCCGAACGGCGTATTGATCGGATACGTGAAAATGCCGTTGTTTGACTGGGCGGTAAACGCGCCGTTGGCGTTGCGCACCATGTTGCGGTCGGGGAAGTTGTCGAGGAGGTTTTCGGCGCCGAAGGAGACGGTGTACTGGCGCCAGCGGTAGGCGAGTTCGAGATCGGCGATCCATTCGGGGGCGTAGGTCTGATCGTCCACGGGCAGGATCGTGAAGCTGCAGTATTCGCCGTAGCGGCTCTCGCGTGCGGTGGCCGTCCAGCCTGCGGCCGCCCAGCTCTGCATCAGGCGCACATTGTTTTTCGGCTGGCCGCATTCGACGCGGCGGCGCTCGATGCGGTCGAACAGTACCTCGCCGAGGCCGGTTAGTTGGGCGGGGGTGTCGACGGTGCCGACGACTTTCGTTTTGTTGTTGCTGTACGCGGCGGAGAGATCGATGCGGCCGCCCAGCAGCGGGCGCTGATAGTTGCTGACCAGGTCGTAGCCGTTGGTCTCGGTGTCGATGGCGTTCGTGAAGAAGCGCGCCGCCGTCGCGCCGAGGGGGCGGATGAGTGCCTGCACGGCGGGCGTGGTGAAGTTGCCGGAGAAAACGATCCGGTCGGCGATGTCGATGTGGAAGTAGTCGAACGTCACTTCGAGATTCGTCAGCGGCTGCCACACGACGCCCGCGCTCAGGTTGCGCGATTTTTCAGGCTTGAGATTCTGTGCGCCGAGGACGCGGGCGATGGGGCTGTTGACGCGGTATGTCCCGGTCTCGAACGGCTCGAGGAGGCCGGTCTGCTGATTGAGGAGGAAGTTCGTGCTGATCGCGGAGAAGTTCCCCTGGCTCAGGGATGGCGCGCGGAATCCGGTCGACGCGGAGCCGCGCAGGATCAGCGAACGGAGCGCGGAGTAGCGCGCGGTGATCTTGCCGTTGGTCGTGTCGCCGAAGTCGCTGAAGTTCTCGTAGCGGCCGGCCAGTCCGAGGCGGAGCTTCGCCAGTACGTCGCCTTCGAGATCGACGTAGAGAGACTTGCTGTTGCGCGAGACCTCGACTTCGTTGGAGGGCTGAAAGCCGGGGAAGACCTGCGCACCTGCAGGCGCGACGCTGCCGTCGCGCGCGCGAATGCCGCCCTGGATGTACGACGCCGGCTCGCCGGCGGACTGCTCAAAGCCGTCGCGCCGATACTCCGCGCCGACGGCGACGTTCAGCGGACCGGCCAGCGCGCCGATGCGGAACTCGCGCGAGAGGTCGAGGTTGAGCGTCGTCTGATCGTCGCCCAGTGCGCCCGAATAGAACTTGGTCTGGTTCGGAGGGAGCGTCGGCCCCAGGGAGGTGTTGAGCGAGTTCGTGACGTTGAACTCGAAGTCGTTCTTCCCGTAGCCGGCGCTCAGATCGTAGAACCACGTCGCCAGTTGCCCGCGCACACCTGTGGTCAGCGATGTATCGGTGACGCGCGGCTGAATCAGAGGGAGGAATCCGAGGGGGTAGATCTGCGGCCAGTTCTGCACCTGGATGGCGCGGCGGTAATTGCCGCCGTGTGATCCGTGCCGGAGCGAGTAGCCGCCGAACGCGTAGAAGATCTGCCGGTTGTCGGCGGTGATCGGCAGATTGAAATTGGCGAACGTCATGAGATCGCGCGCGTACCCGTCGCCCCAATGCGTGTTCGGCTGCGACACGGCGTTGTGGCCCGCGTCGCCGGGGACGATCTGATCGCGGGGGTCGATGCCGGCGCGATTGGTTTCGTAGCGCACGCGGTATTCGCCGGTGAGGAACAGGACGCCTCGTCCCAGACCCCAGCCGCCATTGATGGAGGTATCGAGCATCTCGCCGTCGCCGTGCGTGGTCTGGCCTACCTTCGCTTCGACGCGCAGCGGCTGCGGGTCGGACTTGAGGACCATGTTGATCACGCCGGCGATGGCGTCGGAGCCGTACTGCGCCGCAGCGCCGTCGCGCAGGATCTCGATGTTCTGGATCGCGGACGCGGGAATCGCATTGAGGTCGACGCCGCTCGAGCCGCGGCCGACGGTATTGTTCGCGTTCACGAGCGCGCTGGCGTGGCGGCGCTTGCTGTTGACCATCACCAGCAGTTGATCGGGACCGAGGCCGCGCAGCGTTGCCGGGCGGACGGAATCGGTGCCGTCGCTGATGGTCGGCCGCGGGAAGTTGAAGGATGGGGCGATCTTCTGGATGATCTGGCTGGTCTCGGTGGACGGGGAGGATTCGATCTGTTCCTGCGGGATGACGTCGACCGGGACGGCTTTCTCCTGCTCGGCACCGATAGCGCGCGACCCGACGGTAATCTGCTCGCCGAACGAGACGCGCAGCGCGAAGTTCTGCGTCGCGCCGCCGCTGCTGGCGTCGACCGTTTCGGTGCGCGTCTGAAATCCCGATAGTGCGGCGGTGACTTTGACGCGACTGCGGGCGCTGGCAGGGATGGCCAGCTCGTACTCGCCGCGCTCGTTGGTGACCGCCGACACGCCAATCTCCTCGGCCGTGACAGTCACACCCGGCAGCACGTCGCCTTCCGGCGTCGTGACCCGGCCGCGGATGGTGGTGGATTGAGCAGCGAGAGGAAGCGCCAGGAGCGACAGAAATACCAGGGCCGCGATGAGTTTCTTCATCGAATCCTCCATATTGATTGTGTATGTGGTTCAACGGTACGCCGAAGAGCGCCGGGTGTCGACTACTTCGGTGCGGAGGCAGCCGTCCTCACCGTCTGTGCCCGAGGGTTGAAGATGAACAGGGATGCTTCGGGGAACCTCTCGCGGGTGCAACATTCGTCAGAGTCCGCTGAGCGGCGAGCCACTTGGCACCTCAAAGGCAGAGCTGGTCTGGAGCGAAAGCGTCCGCATCTCCGGGAACGCTCAGGGCAGCGCGCTTTCGACTCCGCGGAGGATGGCATGAGTGAGGACATCGTGACGGACGAGAAGGAGACCACAGTCGACGATCTGCGGCTCTTCTTCGAGCTGTTCGATCAGATGCCGCAGCTCGGCTGGACCGCGCGTCCCGACGGCTACATCGATTACTACAACCGCGGCTGGTACGAGTACACCGGCTCGACCGCCGAGGAGATGGCGGGATGGGGATGGCAGTCGGTGCACCATCCGGCGATGCTCGAGGCGGTGAAGGAACGGTGGGCCGCTTCCATCGCAACCGGGAACGACTTCGAAATGGAGTTCCCGCTCCGTCGTCACGATGGCGCGTTCCGCTGGTTTCTCACGCGCGTCCGTCCGCTGCGCGACTCCAGCGGCACGATTTTGCGGTGGGTCGGGATCAACACGGATGTGACGATGATCCGCCAACTGCGCGAGACCATCGACCAGGAACGGCTCAATCTCCGCGAGCTTTTCGAGCTCGCTCCAGCGTTCATGGCGCGCGTGCGCGGGCCGGCTCACATTTTCGAGGAGGCCAATCCCGCCTACATGCGATTGGTCGGCGAGCACCGAAACCTCATCGGCCTCCCCGTGCGCGAGGCGCTCCCCGAAATCGAAGGGCAGGGTTTCTTCGAGCTCCTCGACCAGGTATACGCAACGGGAAAGCCGTTCACGGGCGTCGAAGTACGGGTGATGCTCAGGCGTGGCGAGGTGATGGAGGAGCGCTTCGTCGACTTCGTCTATCAGGCCACGAAAAATGCAGAAGGGGAGATCGACGGCGTATTCGCCCACGGGACTGACGTCACTGCACAGGTGACGGCGCGCAAGAGGATCGAGGAGCAGACGGTCGAGCTTCGCCGCGCGAGCCAGGTCAAAGACGAGTTTCTCGCGACGCTCTCCCACGAGCTGCGGACGCCGATGACCGCGGTACTCGGCTGGGCGCGGCTTCTGCGATCGGGTCTCAGCGCCACGGAGACCGAGGCGGCGATCGAGGCGATCGAACAAGCGGCATCCGCGCAGGCCCAGCTCATCGAAGACGTTCTCGACACTTCGCGCATCACGGCGGGCAAGCTCACGCTCGAATCGCGGCCTGTCGACCTGTCCAACATCGCCCGCGCCGCGATCACCGCGCTCCATCCGACAGCCACCGCGCGGAAGGTGGAGATCCTCAGCAGCCTCGCGCCGGGGTTGCCGCCGATCGCAGGCGACGAGGGGCGCCTGCAGCAGGTCATCTGGAACCTGGTCTCGAATGCTCTGAAGTTCACGCCCAGAGGGGGGACGGTGACCGTGCGCGTCACCCACGAGGGCTCGATGGTGCGCCTCACTGTGCAGGACACCGGCATCGGCATCGATCCTCAATTCCTCGCGGTGATTTTCGAGCCGTTCCGCCAGGCGGACAGCTCCACGACCCGCGCGCATGGCGGCATCGGCCTCGGCCTGTCCATCGTGCGAACGCTCGTGGAATTGCACGGCGGCGTCGTGAAAGCGGAGAGCGAAGGCAGGGATCGAGGGGCGACGTTCACGGTCGAACTTCCGGTGCTCGAGTCGATGCCGGCGGCCGCCACGGCGACGGAACGCGGGATCGACGTACGTCGATCCCACGCTCCTGCCGGCGACCTGCCCCTGCTGCGAGACGTGACGGTGCTCGTGGTCGACGATCAGGACTACACGCGCGATGTCGTGGCCGCAATCCTGCGGCGCGTCGAGGCCACCGTGCACACCGCATCCTCGGTTCAGGAGGGTCTCGCGTTGCTCGACCAGCACGCGCCGGATGTCGTTCTCTGCGACATCGCCATGCCGGAGCGGGACGGGTATGACTTCGTCCGCACCGTCCGTGCGCAGGAAGGTCCGGCGAGCACGATGCCGGTCGTCGCGCTGACGGCATACAGCCGTCCGGAGGACCGCATTCGCGCGCTCAACGCCGGCTTCGACGAGTACCTCCAGAAGCCGATCGGGCCGCTCGAGCTCGTCGAAACAGTGAGACGCCTGATCAGCAAGCGCCGCTAGCGCGGCGGTTTCCCGCGCCCCTGCGAAGCTCCGGATGCCGATTCATTGTCCATCTACCGGCGCCCGGCCGCCATGACGTACACGTAGCGCATGTACATGTCGGTATGAGAATCGAGGCATTCGGCGACTCGGAACTCGCGCCAGCCACGGAATCCGTGGCCTTCACGGATGCGGACGGATTTGCAGTGCTCGCCGCGTAACGGATCGGTCGACAGCCACCACATGAATCCTTGCTGAGTACCGAGTGCGGCGAATTCGTCGAGAGTGAATTGCGACGCGCGCAGTGGAGCACTGGCGAGCATCTGGTCGCGCTGCGCGGGGGTGGGTTCGGCGCGCATGAAGATGTGGCGATCGGTGCCGCTGCCGAAGTCGTTGAACAACATCCGGTCCTCGCCGAATGGGGGCGCGTGGCCGAACACCTCTTCGTAAAGTTGGGTGTCGCTCTTCTGAAAGAGCGGAGCGATGGCGGCCAGGAACATCAGCGTGAGAACCGGCAGTGCCGCGCAACCGAATGGGGTGACGACGCCGACCGCAATGGCAAGGGGAACTTTGGGCCGTTTGCCGGCGAGGCTTCGCCGCAGATACCAGAGGACGGCCAACGCGAACCCTGCGAAAAAGGACAGCTTGACCAGCGGAAAGAGCCACAGTCCCCACATCGTCGCTGCGGCATGATAGCCCGCCCTGCTGTCGGTCTGGATGCGGACGGGGAGCAGCACTTCCTCTTTGGTGGTAGTCGCGCTACCATGACGGCAGCGTTTGTGCAGCTGCAGCCTGCGGCTGTTTTCGTGCGGGGTGGTCGGGTTCCCACAAATCCATACAGGAGAGTGAGTTGTGATGCGCAATCTGCAGAAATCGTTTCGAGTGGTCGGTTACGCGCTCTTGCTGGTCGCTCTGTCGACCGCCGCGGCGGGCGCACCCCGCGCGTCCATCAACATCAGCACGAGCTCGCCGACGGGGAGCGCCAGCGGCGGGCCGTTTCTGGTGCCGAATGAGTCGTACACGGCGTCGTTCGTCCTCGGCCTTCGGGGGATGGCGAACAGCGACAGTTTCATCTGCGACGACGCGGCGAATCCCTGCTTCGAGACCGACGTCAACATCAACCTGCCGGCGGACTACGCCCTCACGCACCCGACCGACTCCATTCGCATCACGCTGAACTGGGATCCGCAGGCGAGCGATCTCGATATGCACGTCTACCAGCCGCCGTACGACACGGCGAGCGGCCGCGCGTTCCGCTCGTCGCGGCAGAACCCCCCCACGCCGGAGTCGGTCGAGTTTCCTGTGACGTCCGGCATGTCGACGTATCGCGTGTACGTCGTACCCTCCGCGCCGGCCGCGACATCGGCGACCGTCACCGCAACGCTTGTCGCCGGTCCGCCTCCCTCAGGAGGCAACACCGGCGGCGGGGTGACGGTCGGTGGCCCGACGTTCACGAACTACAGACCACCGACCGGCCTGACGACGTTCAGCGAGAGCGTCAACGAGCCGACCATGGGCGTGAACATCGGCAACAACAAGGCGTACATGCTGTTCACGCTCGACACTCTCGAGGCGTCGTTCGACGACATGACATCGCCGGCCAGGGCCACGTGGCGCAATCTCGGCCGCGGCGGCGCGCCGGCGACTGCCGATCCGTTCCTGACGGTTGACCAGCACCGGCTGCCCGACGGCAGCGTGAACAACCGGGTCTGGATCGCGCAGCTCCTCGCGGCCTCCAGCTACATGGCCTTCAACGACCGCGCACCCGATCCGACGACGTGGGTCCGCTCGCAGACGGGGCCTGGGCAGGTTCACGGCGTCGACAATCAATCGATTGCCGCGGGACCGTACCCGAACAATCAGAAGCCTTCCACCGCGCGTAGCGACGCGAGTTACCCGCACGCCCTCTACTACTGCTCGCACAGCGGCGTGAACGCGTTCTGCTCGCGCAGCGACGACGGCGGTCTGACCTTCAATACGAGCAAGCCGATCTTTCCGCTTGCTTCCAACTGCGGCAATCACGGGCACGTCAAGGTCGGCGCGGACGGCACGGTGTACGTGCCGATGAACAACTCGTGCGAAGGGCACGAGGGGGTCTCGATCTCGATCGACGCCGGCGAGACGTGGCACTACATCACCGTGCCGGGAACGTCGAACGGCCGCTGGGATTCGTCGATCGCGATCGCCAACGACGGCAAGACGATCTACTACGGCTACGGCGAAGAGGGCGATGACCGCCCGATGATCATCAAAGGGACGCTCGACAAGTCCGATCCGGCCAATCCGACCATCCACTGGTACGAGCCGGCGATCGACGTCGGCGGCCCCGCGGGCCTGGCGAACATCGTCTTCCCCACGGTGGTGGCCGGCGATCCCGATCGCGCCGCGTTCATCTTCCACGGCACGACCACCGAGGGCGACTCGGGCGACCAGAGCACCTTCCCGGCCAACGCCGAGTGGTACCTCTACGTCGCCACCACGATCGACGGCGGCAAGACCTGGCAGCTACGCAACGCCACGCCGAACGATCCGACGCAGAGAGGCTCGATCTGCGACGGCGGTACGGGTTGCGACAACGATCCGGATGACCGGAACCTGCTCGACTTCATGGATGCCGACATCGACGGTGAAGGCCGCATTCTGATCGGTTACGCGGACGGCTGTGTCGACGCGTGCGTGGCGAGCGCTCCGAACAGCTACTCCGCGCGCGGCTACATCGCACGGCAATCGAGCGGTCCGCGCATGTACGCGCGGTTCGATCCGGCGCCGCCGGCGAACACGCCCGCCAGTCCGGCGTTGAAGGGGACGCGCAGCACTCTCGGCGTGAGCCTCAACTGGAGCATTCCGGACAACGGCAAGGCGCCGATCACATCCTTCAACGTCGAGCGCAGCTCGAGCGACAACGTGTTCCGCAGGATCGCGAGCATGGCCGGGACCGCGACGAAGTACGACGACGCCACGGCGGTTGATCCGAATACCGTTTACCAGTACCGCGTCGCGGCGGTGAACTCGTACGGAGCGGGTGCGCCGAGTAACGTCGTCGCCCCCACGTTGCCGCAGCAGAGCGTCTGCACGCCTCCGGGCGTCACGGTGCTCAGC
>JALYOB010000271.1 GCA_030857085.1 Acidobacteriota bacterium
CGCCTTCGTTGCGAACCAGCTTCCGCTTACATCGAGCCCGCGATCGACCGCGCACGTTCGAGGTGCATGGCCACCGCGCCGCGCTGCGTCTGCAGGAGCGTGCGCAGTTCCGGCGTGCGCGCGGACGGGATCAGCGATCCGTCGAGCGCGGTCAGCAGCCACTGGTGCAGATCGACCTGCGACTGCATGTACGCGCGATCGAACGCCGCACCGCTGTAGGTCGCGAGATTCGTGATGGTCTGCTGCGATCCCGACTGCAGCGTCATCGCGATCGGGCTGTCGGCGGCATTGACGCCGGCACGATTGGACGTGTCCTGCACGGCCTGCAGCGCCGTCGTGTGATCGCTGACCATCATCTGCGCGAACGAGCGGACTGCCTCGGACGTCGCGCGCGTCGCCGCGGCCTGACCCTGGTCCGCTTCTCCCCGGTTCGCGGCCATCATGATCGAGACGATCTGCCCTTCCGGCGTGGCGTTGGTCATGTCCACCGCCGGCTGCGTGTCCATCGTGGCGCACGCCGACAACATGAGAGCGAGCGAAGCAAGCAGCACAAGGTTCCGTTGCATTTTCATCTTTCCTGATCTCCTCGGCTCGTGGGGTGAGCAACACCCGCGCCCGCGTTTGCGCCGCACGCAAAATCAGCCGCGGATGCGCTCGACGCCGCGCCAGACGACGAGCGCTCCGGGAACGCGCTGCGCCGGCGGCAATTCGTAACGGCCGGCCGCGAATGCATGCGGCGGCGCGATCGTGCGCCCCTGACCGTCGAGCACCACGTACTCGCCCGGAATGGCGATGCTGAAACTGCCGTCGTCCGCGACGCGCTGCCCGGCGACGCGGAGGTCGCCGATCTGCACAAAGTGCTCGCGCAGAAACGACCGCGCACGCGGCGGGAAAAAGTTCGAGTCGCGCGTGGCGACGTAGCAGCGCGAGGCGATGACGTCGTGCGGCACGGTGTCGGGAACGGCGCCGCTCGCGACGAGCTCGCGGCCGACCGGCTCGTATGCCACGAAGGTCGCCCGCTCGCGGAAGATCGTCTCTCCTTTCAGGTCGAGCACGCGCTCGCCGGGGCGCGTCAATGCGAGCGTTTGTTCGATGACCTCGCGGTCGTACGCGCGCGGCGCGTCGAGGAGATCGCCGTCGAAGATGGTGAAGAGGATGAGCACGAGCGGGGCGACGTGCATCGCCTCGCCGAGCCGTGGTGCGAGCAGCGCGGCGAGAAAAATCATCGCCAGCGGCATCGACGGAAGAATGTCGCGCGGCGAAATCAGCGGCGCCACGAGTCCCACCCACGCCGGCAGCATCAGCGCGGTCGCGGCGACGATCGCACGCTCCCGACGCATGTCGCGGATGAATCGGAAGACGACATACAAGCACGCAAGGAAGACTGCCGCGCCGGCGACGCGTCTCCACATCGCCACAGGAATAAGGCCATTCGCAGCAATCGCGCAGCGCCAGAGATCATCGAGCGCGCCGTACTTTGCGAAAAACGCCGCCGCAATGAGAGGCGCGATTGCGAATCCCGCTGCGAACGTCAGCACCATCCGCACGGTGATGGCGCGCCCATACGCGGCGAAGAGCGCAACCGCCAGTGCGGCAGTGAATGGTCCAGTTTTGATCGAGACCAGAAAGGTTGCGCCGAGGAGCAGACCGAGGAGGAACGTGCGCCGCGGAGTGAGGGCGCCGAGCGCGAGGAGCAGCGCGGCGAGCGTGCCGGCGACCCAAAGATTGTCGTTGCGGAACTCGAGTCCCTTGAGCAGGAACTCCGGAAACACGCTGGCCAGGAGCGTGGCCCAGAACGCGATCTGCCGTCCGTACAACCGCGAGGCGATGAGCCACGTCAACGTCAGTGACGCTGCGGCGAGCGGCAGCATCATCAGACGGGCATACGTCAGAATCCCGGCCGTCTCCCCTGCCGCCGAAACGAGCGGCGCAAAGAGGAGGTGAAAGAGCGGCAGGTGATTGTCGTAAAAGTCGCGATACGCAACGAACCCCTGCGTCCACCCCCAAGCGACATGCAGATGCTGCGGCTCGTCCGAATCGATGCGATAGCGCCACAGACAGAACAGTCGGAACGCAACCGCAATGGCGACATGCACCGCCGGAATGACCGAAATGCGAAGCCCCGCGCGCGCGTCATCGCGAGCGCTGACGTGTTCGTAGCGCGCGGTCATGTCGGCCGGGGCACGCAATGTTCAAGCCCGAGGATAGTAGCGAGTGGCGAGTAGTGAGTTGCCGCTTGTCGTTGACCAGTTGCCTGTTGCCCGTTGCCGGCTACCGCCACGGACCCCGCATCGCGCGTGGAGGAGAGCTCGTCTCGGGAACCGGCAACGGGCAACGGGCAACCGGCAACAGGTCAACGCACCTCGACAACTGCACCGTCTTTGCACCACCTCTCCTTCATGTTGAAGCGCAAGAGCAAACAGCAGCGTTCCGGCATCGGCAATCTCGACGGCGGCGAGGGGCGTGGCGTTCCGATGGATGGGGCCGAGGAAGACATCGAGTTGATCGATGGCGATGGAGACGACGAGATGATCTGGGAGGATAGCGATCCTGCCGACCGGCGTCGCGATCCGCTCCGCAGATGACCCGGCGCTAGCGGCGGGTATCTTCCCAGGTCCAGCCGTCCCCCTCCACCAGTCCGAGGAGGAAACGGCGCACGGCGTCTTCGCGTGCGACCGCTTCGTGGAACGTTTCTTCGCTCACCGTCGGAATCCCGATCTCCCGCAGGATCGCGAGCGAGGGATCGCGAGGCGCCTCTTCGGCCGCGGACGCGAACTCCCCTTCCACCGTTTCCATGAACCCGCGAAAGGCATCGCGTAATGGCTCGACCACCATGCGCGGCAATCGCTTCTCCGGCGCGACGCCTTCTGCAATCAGCAATACGACCTGCTTGAGCGCTGCAATGCGCAGTGTTGCCGCGGTGCGCCGGTTTTCCGAATGAAAGTACTGCACCACCGGATACGCCAGATGCTCCTCGGTATACAGGTGGAGCATGGCCGTGATCTGCACGAGATGCTGCTCGAGCGAGTCGAACTCCTCCCCCGTCCACGCCCGTTCGATGATGCGCCGCGGCGTACCGCCCATGTCGGAGATGTATGCGCCGAGCGCGCGGCCCTGCACGACTGCGCCTAACACGGAGAGAATGAACGTCGTGACGAGCGTGACGCCTGCAATGCCGCTGAGGGTCATGATCCCGGTGACGATTCGCCATCCCGAGCCATTGGGTTGCAGATCGCCGTTGCCCATTGTGGAAATGCTGTACGCGACGAAATAGGCGCGCCCGGCGAGATCGGCGGGTTGTTTCGTATGGCCGTCGACGATCGCGTGCGGATCGCTGCAGTAAACGAGCGTCCACGCGAGCCACATCATCGCCACCCAGAACATCACCGTCAGCAGCAGGATCCCCGAGCCGGCGAACGAGAGCAGCCGGTGTTTGTGCACGCGGCGATGCATGGCAAGGGCGATCCTCCAGAGACCGCTCGTGTAATGACGCGTGATCGGCCCGCCGCCATGTGTGCCGAGCGTGGTCCAGATCACATCGATCCCCACGATCGTCAGCAGGAGAAGGCCGGACCACAGAAACAGCGAGGGCAACAGCGAACCCGGACTAGCAACAAGCGATCCGTTCGGCAGAGGCCTACGGAAACCGAGTTCCTCGGAGTTCCTCGGAGTTCCTCGGAGTACCTCGGAGTTCCTCGGGGTACCTCCGTTCCTCGGGAGGGGTTCGGTCGGCGACAGTCGAGCGCAGTTCTATTCGCGGTGCGTCGTCGGGGCGGTGACGCGCACGGCGTTGATGACCATGTCGAAGAGCTCCTCCGGCGTGTTCGTCGTCCCCTGGGCGCCGCGCGCGGCAGCCTCGCGCCTGTGCGACAGCGCTCGCGAGCCGGCGTAAATGAAAAAGGGCGTCGTGGTATCCGTTTCCCGGAGTGCTTCGAGGAGAACGTATCCCTCGCGCGGCCCTTCTTTACGGCCCATGTCGGAGATGATCGCCCCGAAGCGGCGTTCTGCAAGGATGTTCAACGCGTCCGCGGTCGATAAGGCCAAAGTGAATTGAAGCCCCAACGCTTCGAGTGCCTTCCGCTCGTACGCATTGTTGTCGGGACGATCGTCCACCCAGAGAACCTGACGCCGCCAATTCTCGGAAGATTCGTCGCCAATGCGCTCGGTTGCGCGGATGCCTTCGAGAACACGTCCGGCCGAGCCTCGCGCGGCTTCGCTGATCGCCTCCGCTGCGTCATGGCCCCCATCCTTGCCCGCGGCGGTCGCCAGAGCGACCGCGCTCTGGATGAGTTTCGCCAGCTGCTCGGACGTCATGCTGCCGACGCTGACGGGATCGGCGACTGAGCCGCCGGAAGACTGAGCGACCAGTTCTTTGACCCTGTGCGAGATGGTCGAGATCCTCCGCTCCCATACGTCACCACGGACGATCGGCGGCAACTCTTCTTCGGAGAGCGACTCGGCCATGTACACGATGATGGGCTTGCCCGCACCCCAGAACGCGCCTAATTCCGCGCCGCACCAACTCGACTCGACCGAGCGGCGCGTCGCGACGAATACACAGACACTGCATCGCGACACGGCCTCGCGCAATTGATCGCGGAGCGATTTCCCCGGCGTGACTTCCCGCGGATCCCAATAGGCGACGCCGTCTCTGGCTAACCAGTCGACGACGTTGTCGAATTGAGGCTTATCGTCAAAGTCATGGCTCACGAATGCCTTCATGTTCGTCCTCGGAGTGAACGCGGCGCCGCCGCGCTCGCGTCAAAGCCTTTTATCAAACACCTTCTGCGATTTGGTGGTCGCGTAGCCGAGCCGCTCGTAGAACGGATGCGTGCGTTCTCGTTTCACGTTCGAGCGGACGCGGATGCGATTCACATCACGCGAGCGTGCCCAGTCTTCGGCGGCGGCGACGAGTGTCTGTCCGATGCCGCGGCCGCGGTGCGCTTCGTCGACGACGAGGCCGCGGATTTCGGCGAAGGGGGCGGATTCGAGCGACTGCACGAGCGCGACGTGAATCCAGCCGGTGAGATCGTCGGTGACCAGCACTGCATCGTGGTCAGTATTCGCGAGGAGGGCGGCGAGGCGCGGGTGCATCTCGGCCTCTGTGCACGGATAGCCGAGTTGTCCGGCGAGTTCGGCGATGCGCGGGGTGTCTTCCAATGTTGCGGCGCGGATCACGCGCGCATTATGGAGCGACGATGGAAGCGGCGGCGTGCGCCGCCGCTTCGGAAAATGGAACTAGGTCGTGGTGCCCGAGCCGGTGCCCGTGCCGCCGCCCATCGTGCCGCCGGCGGTGCCGGTCGTGCCGCCGGTGCCCGTCGTGTCCGTGCCCGTCATGCTGCCCGTGCCGGTGGTCGCGGTTCCGCTCGTATCCGTGCCGGTCATGCCCGTACCGGTCATGCCGGTGTCGGTCGTACCCATGCCCGTATCCGTCGTACCTGCCGACGTACCCGTATCCGTACCGCTCGTCATGGCCGTGTCACCGGCCGTATCACTCGACTCGCTGTGTCCGCCGCAGGCAACCGCCAGCGTGAGCACGACGATCGCTAAAGCACTCCAGAAAACCTTCGCTTTCATTTGCTTTCCTCTCCTTCTTTCTCTTTTCTCCCGTGGAGAGAAATCCCACACCCAAGAACTACGCCAGTTTTGCGTCTCGTGCAAAACACCCGCGCCCGCTTTTTGCTTGGCGCGACGGTTGCTGATCCGGGTGAGCAACCGCAGCAACAGAGAGAAAAAGAGAAGAGAAGAAAATCCGAGTGGATCGCATGGCCGACGAAACTCCCTTCCGGATTCAAGTGCTCGAGCGCCTCGCGCTCATGGGCCCCAACCTCTACGCCCACCGCCCGTGCATCAAATGGAAGATCGACATCCACGAGTTCGAAGAGCGCCCGACGAACAAGATCGAAGGGTTTTATGAGGGACTGAAGGCGCTCCTTCCCTCCCTCTACGAGCATCGCTGCTCGGAAGGCGTACGCGGCGGCTTCTTCAGCCGCGTCGAAGAAGGAACATGGATCGGCCACGTCATGGAGCACGTCGCCATCGAGCTCCAGGGCCTCGCGGGCATCGACGTCGGTTTCGGCCGCGTCCGCTCCGCCGGCGGCACAGGCCTCTACAACGTGGTCTACGAGTGCGAAGAGCGTGAGACCGGCATCATGGCCGGCGAGCTCGCGATCGAGCTCGTGGAAGGTCTCATCAACCACGAGCCCTTCGATGTCGAGGCAAATGTTGCCGCGCTCCGCCGCCTCTACGACCGCAACTCGCTCGGGCCATCGACCAAATCGATCGTCGACGCCGGGCTCAAACGGGGCATTCCGTT
>JALYOB010000727.1 GCA_030857085.1 Acidobacteriota bacterium
GTCTCTGTTCGAGATGTTCGAGCGGGGCAACTTCGATCTCGACGAGATGGTGCGCAAGGCGATCCGCGTGAAAGCGGACATCGTCTCCGCGGACGAAAAGGAAGCGGACCTGCGCCGCCTCCTCAACTACGGCCACACCATCGCCCACGGCATCGAGGCCGCGTTGCAATACGAAGGGATCACGCACGGCGAGGCGGTGGCGTGGGGGATGATCGGCGCGAATGCGATTGCGGTGAAGCGGGGATTGCTCGCGCGCGAGGAAGCCTCGCGCATTGCACGCGTGATCCTCGCGTACGAACCGTCGGTGCCGCCGGAGCTCGACCGCGCGCAAGTGCTCGCGGCAACCGAGCACGACAAGAAGAACACCGGCAGCGCACGCGTGATGGTCTTTCCCCGCCGCGTCGGCGAGTGCGTAGTGGTCAATGACGTGACGGAGGACGAGATCGCGTTCGGCATCGACGCGGCGTTGAGCGCATAATCACGCATCCCGCCATGCGAAACGCGCTTCTCTTTGCACTGCTCGCATCCGCAACGGTTGCATCCGCGCAGCAGCCGTACACCGAACATGTCGAGGTTTCTCTGCACAATCTCGACGTCGTGGTCACCGACCGCAGCGGACGTCCGGTGCCGGGACTGGCCGCCGCCGATTTCGTCGTGACGGAAAACGGCGCGGTGCAGGAGATCACGAACTTCTCCGTCTACACGAGCGGCGCCGACGCATCGACGGAGCTCGCCGCTGGAACCGCCCAGGTGAACGCCGAGCCCGCGCCGCCGCGTCGCTTCATCTTCTTCATCGATGAAATGTCGATGCAGGCTGCGGCGCGCAATGCAGTGAAGAGACGGGCGTCGGAGCTGGTGCGCGCGATGCGGCCGGGCGACATTGCGGCGGTGGTGCGTCCGACCGGCGCCGCGAAAATCGTGCAGGAATTCACAGGCGACGCGGCCGTGGTCGAGCGCAGTCTCAACAAAGCGATCGATGAGTGCAAAGTGCGTCTGACCGCTCCTTCGTTCGCGGAGTTGCGCGCGCTGCGGCGGGCGCTCGAGACGGCGAGGACGCCCACGGAAATATCGGTTGCGAAACGGGAGTACGCGCAGAACGCGCGCGATCGCGTCGCGCAGCGGCTCAATCAGATCCGCGCCGTGATTGCCTCGATGCGCGACAAAGAGGGGAAGAAGGTGCTCGTGCTCGTCACGAGCGGTCTCAGCGAACAGCCGGGGCGGGAGGCGTTCAGCATCGAGGAGGATCTCGCGCTCGTCGAAGCCTCCGGTGACGACGCGGCGGTTGCGGACGACGGCGCGAGCGGACTGGCAGGATTGCGCGCCGCGGCAGCACGCGAGGCGGCGGCGCAGAAGTCGCGGTGGCGCGGCTCGGAAAAGTTCGAGGTGGCGGATTTTCGCGGACAGATCGAAGATCTCGCGCGATCCGCGGCCGCGGATGGCGTGACGATTTACGCGCTCGAACCGGAGCTTCCGCTCATGCTCGATGCCATCAAAGGCGCCGACTCGGAGAACACCGGCTCGATCCTTGGCGGCGGCGCCGCGTCGGGCAAGGAGGTCATTCCGAACGACATGCTCACGCGCCTTCTGCAGAACGAGGCGCAGACGCTCACGACCTTGAGCGAGAAGACCGGCGGACGCTGGTTCCGCGGCGATGCCGGCATCGAGAACGTCTTCCGCACGATCGCGGCCGATCTCGACACGTATTACTCGCTCGCATACCGCGCGCGCGGCGACGCGAAGAAAGCGCGCCGTGTGAAAGTGACCATTCGCAATCGTCCCGAGCTCCTCGTGCGCACACGCACTGACGTGCTGGAGAAAACCGCCGGCCGGAGCATGGGCGAGCAGGTGATCGCAGCCCTCCTCCATCCGCACGAACTCGACGATCTGGCCATGCAGGCCAAGGCCGAAAAGCCGCACCGCGACGGCCGCGTCTACGCGGTGCCGATCGAGGTCGTGATCCCGGTCGAGAAGATCAGCTTCATGCGCGGCGACGACGGCCAGTACCGCGCCCTCGTCTGCGTCCACTACGCCGCCTCACGCGACGAAAAAGAACTCCTCTCCTACGGCGCCCAGGACCAGCTCATCGAGCTCACCCCCCAGCAATACGCCGAACTGCGCCGCATCCGCTACCGATACACGTCGACGATCAAAGTGCCGAAGGGCACGATCCGCATCGCATTAGGAGCGGTGGATACGTCGTCGCGACTGGCGTCGCTGCAGACGTTGTCGGTGGTGGCGCGGTAGCGGGCGCGCTGCGTTGTTGTCGGTTATCGGTTGTCGGTTGTCGGCTCCGTGTCATTCCGAGCCGCGCAGCGGTCGAGGAATCCCCCGCCTATGGAACGCTCAGTGGCCGGCGGGAAGGGGATCCCTCGACTTCGCTCGGGATGACACCGACAACCGAGAACCGACAACCGACAACGGCGGCTACGCCGCCCGCTTCACCGGCAACCGCAACACCATGCT